>CAMJHU010000316.1 GCA_946405565.1 uncultured Clostridia bacterium | reverse complement strand
GATTCACCCGATAAAACAATATCTTTCCCCGTAAAAGACACATATGCCCCTTCCCTTTGGCAATCGTGGGTTCCACACCCCAATGGGTAGGCGTAGGCATGGTTTCCATCACATAGGATACAATACTGTCTTCTCTTCCTTCCACAGGGGTTTTTCTGGCGCCAATATGCGCCTTCTCCTCGTTGAAGCTCACACAAACATACCTCCCGCAAAATGATGCGTTGACATCGCGCATCCTTACCGCAAAACTGTCTGTCAGTAATGGCACGCTCACACGACAAACCGCGCAAACAACTGGATTTGCGCGGTTTGATCATTTCGTTATTATATCGCAAAATCCCCGTCGGAAAAATCCATCCCAACCGTTCAGAAACGGCGGAAGGTATTCCCGGCAACGTAATCGGAATCACCGGTTCCGTTGGGGTCAAACGACTCAGATCCAAATGCGTTCATACCGATCGAATTGAAATCGGAGATATTATCCGAAGGGCTGTCGAATGCCAGATCGAATCCCGTGGACATACGATCCGATGCCATCGGCGATGCAGCAGGCGCGGGCGGCGTCATCGGTGTATTGGTAATCAGTGGCGTGGGATCCGGCGCCGGCATCGTTCTTTCGGTCACAATCGGCTCCACGACCGGTTCCTGCAGATAGGACGGCGAGGTGTAATGCTTCCGCTCCGCGGGGCGGTCGCCGGGGCGCTCATCTCCGTAACGCCGGGCGTCAATACGGTCATAATAACGCTCACTCCGCCGCTCATAACGTCCCCGTCGGGCATCCTGATACCGCGCCGCCGCACGCTCATTGTACCCGTCGTCATAATCGTCATACCGGCTGTACCGGTCCCGTCTGTCATAACGGTCACCGCGCACATCCCGTCGGTCATAATCATATCGACCGCCGCAACCCGCGTATCGGTCTTCCTCACGGTATCGACCCCGACTGTCCCGGCTGCTCCGGCGGTCTTCATAATCATACCGCTCCCCGCGATCATCATAGCCCCGTGCGCCGTACCAATCTTCCTCCTCATCGTCTCTGCGAACGGAACGGGAAGGCGGCGGTGTCGGCTGTGACGGCTGTACGGGAGCCTGCGGCTGCACGGCGGGCTGCGGCTGCTGAATGATGTACTGCGGCTGCATCGGCGGCATATACTGCGGATACTGATTATACATCGGCATGGGCATCGGCATAGGCATCGGATAGGGAATCGGAATGGTCTGATAGGGGACATTTCCCTGATTCTGTCCGCCGGTGGGAATAATCATCGGGTAAGGCATCATGGGTGTCATGCCGCCCATTCCCATCGGATTCATACCGTTCATCTGATAGGTGGGATACATCGAACCGTAGGGAAGGAATTCCTGCGTAATCTGCTCTCCGACCGGCTGCTCTGAAGGTTCCGCCGCTGTGTGTGACACGTCATGCTCCGACGCGGCGGTTTCCGACTCATGGGCGGACACAGGCGCGGGAGTCGCTGTGGGAGTGGGCTTTCGGTCGTCCTGGCTGATAAATACCGAGTCGGGACGCAGGGCGGGCAGATAAGAATCGGTTTCCCCCGAAACGGAAGCCGGCGAAGGCGCGGCGTCAAAGGAAATGGGCGTCGGCTTGAGTGATTCCGCGCCGCTTCCCGATGAGGTAAACGCACCTGTAAGCGCCGTCTCTCCGCCTCCATGGGAGGAAAACTGCGAGGTCGGACGCGTGGGCGTCATATCCGGCTCCCCGCCTGTCCCACTGTTATGCGTGCCGTCAAAACCAAGTCCGCTGAGAAGACTTTTGGCGGCGGTGCCGTCGGAATAAATGGAACTGTCGGGATAAACATCATCGTCCGATTCGCCTTCCCGTGGCGGCGCAAACAGATAGCCAAATTCCGAATGACCGGTTGCGGCGGTACTGTCTGTATCCGAACCAATGCCTTTATCCCGGAACACGGGCATATCGGCATCGGTATCCTCCTCCCGTTGTTCTCCCTTGGCACTGCGGCGGTGGAAGGGACTTTTCCTGCTTTCGGAAGTATCCTCTTCCTTGTCGGCATTTTTCTTTTTGGCCTGCCGAAAACCCTTGCGGGCAACTTTCTTGGGTTTAACGGTTTTTTTGCTTTCCTCCGTGTCTGAGGTATCGTCATCTGCGATATCGGCATCAAAACCGTCGTCAAATTCTCTGTCGTCGTCAAATTCCATACTCGTTCCTCCGTTTCCGGGATTTTCACCGTCCAATAACGGAAAACCCTGTTTCTATATCATCATTCGTCTGTAAACCATATTCACCAGGGACGGATTACCGGCGCCCGCTGTTCTGTCCTCCCGTCCCCTGCGGCGCGGGATAGCCTTGCGGATACTGCCCGGCTCTCTGCGGTGCGGGATAACCCGGCGGGTATTGCCCGGCTCCCTGCGGTGCGGGATAGCCTTGCGGATACTGCCCGGCTCCCTGCGGTACGGGATAACCCGGCGGGTATTGCCCGGCTCCCTGCGGTACGGGATAGCCTTGCGGATACTGCCCGGCTCCCTGCGATCGTGAAGCAGCCGCGCGGTTTTGCTGCTGCCGAAGATATTCCTGCTGACGTTTCATATATTCCTGCTGCTGTTTGAAATATTCCTGCTGCTGCCGGATCATCTGCTCGCGCTGCTGCTGATACAGTGCCTGCTGCTTTTGATAAGCTGCACGGTGCTGTTCCAGACGCTGTGCTTCCTGCTTTTTTCGTTGTTCCTCCATCGCGCGGCGCTGTGCCTCCAACGCCTGACGCTCCGCTTCCTGTCGGCGGCGGATCATTTCCTCGCCGTCCTCCATACCTCTGCGGGCAGCGCGTTCCACCTGCTCCTGCACGTCGCGGCGGCGGGATTCATGCTCCGTGTATTCGCCGCCGGGATAGCGGCGTCCTTCACCGTAGGGACGTTCACGCTGCAAATACGCGCCGGGGCGTCCGGTGCGATGACTTCCGCGATAGCGCGACTGTTCCGCGTGTTCCGCCAGACGGCTCTGCTCATCAAACCATGCCGCATAACGGTTCTCATCGTTATTGATACGGCTGTAACCTGTATTCCACTCATGAATCAAAGCCGGATCGGTCAGCCCCTCGGGAGCCGGGGACTGTCCCGGACCACGCATATCGTGATCAATGAGGCTTTTGAGCCGTTCTCCGTCCACTTCGGCATAGGGGTTATGGAAGTCACCCGACAGAATGCGTTCCGTCAGCACGTTCTTATCCGCCGCTATACGGCGGCGCTTGCGCGGCAGCCGACGGTAACGGTTCTCGGGATCAAAATCGGCGTCGTCCACGGCATAACCACGCCGCTCGCGGCTGTTGGAACGGAATTTCCGGCTCTCGCCCTCTTCGCTCTGCCCGTCGTCGGCATAGTCATAAATGGTATTGACCGTGTGTCGC
>CAMJHU010000315.1 GCA_946405565.1 uncultured Clostridia bacterium | reverse complement strand
TACACACCGCCCGCGGAAGATTTTTCCGAAAGCGAAGACGAGAGTTACACCCCGCCCGCGGAAGATTTTTCCGAAAGCGAAGACGAGAATTACACACCGCCCGCGGAAGATTTTTCCGAAAGCGAAGACGAGAGTTACACCCCGCCCGCGGAAGATTTTTCCGAAAGCGAAGACGAGAATTACACACCGCCCGCGGAAGATTTTTCCGAAAGCGAAGACGAGAGTTACACCCCGCCGACGGAAGATTTCTCCCCAAGCTATGATGACGAGGACGCGCCCATGCCCATGCTGTTCCCCGACGAGGACGAGGACGCGCCCATGCCCACGGTCTTCCCCGATGAAGAAGACACGCTGCCGCCTGCCTATCCGCAGGACAGCATGGGCTATCATCCCGCGCCGGTTTCGCCCGATAACGACGAATTCTGGCAGGACGGCGAGTATGCCACGCGGGTGGAAACCGACAACGCACGACCCGCCGAGACGTTTTACAGCCGCACCGGCGGACAGATCAGAAAAGCCATCGGCGTGATACGCGGCAGTCAGCCAAACGCCGGCGCCAATGACGCCGGGCAGTGGAATATCCCGCCGACAGCGCCGGGCGGTGATGTGGAGATTACGTTTTCCGATCACCGGGACGGATAAACATCGGCGAAGAAAATCGGCTGGAGATAAGTGAAGCATTACAATGGACAAAAAGATCATAGCGGCGCTGCTGGCGTGCGCGGCGGGATTTGCGGTGTTTTTCTCGCTGGCGCTCTGGGTGGCGAAGGGTTCGCCCGGACCGGCACACGGATCCGGTGTGTCCAACGGCAGAAAGGTCGCATACCGTGACGACAGCGCCGCCGTATCCGATACGGGAGCGGACGTCACCGGAACATCCGACCAAGCGGTACCCGCGTGGTCCGCATCCGATCAGGCCTTTGTGCGGGTGAGCGATCACGCGCCGGATATCCGGGTGAATCTGAAATACGCTGACAGGCATAATTTTACCGGCAAGCGGATATATGATTTTCGCGACGCGTGGCTTCGCTGCGGGACGGTGAAAAAGCTGATCAAAGCGCAGAAGGCGCTGGAAGCGTATGGCATGGGGCTGATGATCTGGGACGCGTTCCGTCCGGCGGAGGCACAGGAAGTGCTGTGGACGGTGTGTCCGAATCCGCTGTATGTTACCGACCCGGACAAAGGCTGTTCCGATCACCTGCGCGGGAACGCCGTGGACGTGACGCTGGTGGACGCGGACGGAATCGAATTGCTGATGCCGACGGAATTTGATAATTTTACCAGGCTGGCAGATCGGGATTACAGCGATATTGATAACGCTTTTGCGGTGGAGAATGTGAAGCTGCTGGAGAAGGTCATGAAGCAGAGCGGGTTCAAGAGTTCCCCGGAGGAATGGTGGCATTTTACGGACAGTAAAAGCTATGAACCGGCGCCCACGTTTGTACCGGCAAGCTGACCAAAGAAGCGAAGCGTAATTAGCCGCGCAGCGGCGGGGATTCCAAAGGGACGAGTCCCTTTGGCAGGGGCGTGGGGGCGGCGCCACCACTGGGGACCGGGGCAAAGCCCCGGCAGGCAGGCGTAAGCCTGCCGGGCGAATCGCGCTGGGATAATCAACGGGAAAGGGCGAATCCCAAAAAAGGAACCCCAAAAAAAAGATTCCAAACCCGTCCCATCCCAAAAGAAAAAAACAACAAGCACAGGAGGAATGACAGCATGGCGTATTGTGCATCGTGCGGAAAAGAGCTGCGGAGCGGACTGAAATTCTGCACCGGCTGCGGCGCGCCGGTTCCCGAAAACGCCCCCCAGAGCGGCGGCGCCGAAGGAGAATCCTATGCCGGAGGTACCGGAAACACACAGAATTCACAGAATTCACAGAATACCCAAAATACACAGAACCCCGGCGGAGAGCAGGCGGACACCCGTCCGCTGGCGCCCACTATCGTGATTGCCCCTCTGCCCGAAAAGAGCAGAAAGCAGATGGTCAAAACCGCGATCAAAGCCGTGATCGGCAGTATTCTGCTGGTAGCGGTGATTGTGGGCGGCGTATGGGCAACCGCGTGGTTTATGAGCGATCCCTTCCGTTCATCCCCGGTGGAAGGGGTGGATAACGAGAAGTATACCCGTATGCTCGCGCTGGTGAACGACGTGCGCAATCCCAATTTTGACGAAGTGCTGGACGACCTCCTTACCAAGAAAATCGAAAAAGACGGTGAAGATTACAGTTTCACCGATGAATACACCAAGAAATTTGACGAGATTCTGGGCGAAGATCACACCGACGAGGAGGAACTGTACCGTGACTGCTGTTATGCGGTGTGGTACACCGAGTACACTGCCAAGCGCTACGAATGGCTTTCCAAAAACAGCGGGTTCCTCAACGGTCTGTACACCGGCAAGGCGAATACCTATCGCACCTACGCCGATACGTTGTACGATATGCTGTGCGATGCCGATTCCGTCACCGATTTCAATAACATCATGGAATATTGCGAGAATCATAAAATTATTAAAGTCAAGGCTTCGTAGGGAATGCTTTTGCGAATTCGCCTTGCCCCGTTGTGGGTCTTGGCGCGATTGGCGTTTGAATTCGCCTTATCCCGTTGTGGGTCTTGGCGCGATTCGCTCGGCAGCACGTTGTGCTGCCTGCCGGGGCTTTGCCCCGGTCCCCAGTGGTGGCGCCGCCCCCACGCCCCTGCCAGGGAGCTCACCCCCTGGACCCCACGCCGCTGCGCGGCTAGTTGCGTACTGCGTTTTCATTTTTTTCCTTATTTTTCCATATCGAAGGGAGTTGTCTTTTTATGATCTGTAAACATTGCGGCGCGGAAATCGCTGACGGTTCCGCGTTCTGCACCGGCTGCGGAAAGCCTGTGGAAACTTTGGCGCCCGCACCCGAAAACCAGAGTCTCTCCGAAGCGCTGACCACCGCTCTCGACGCCGCCAAGGCGGAGCGTGCCGCCGGTGCCGACGGCACGGGAAAATCCAAGGGCTTTCTCGCGCCTATTGTCACATTGCTCGCCTCACTCGCGGGCTGGCTGTATGTATGGATGACCAACAGCATCGAGGGCATCAAGGCGTGGTTTGTTTCCTCACAGGATATGCAGGATTCGCTGTCGGGGCGCTATGAGTATTTCGGCAACGACGGCGGCAACGAGGAAATGATCGGCGCGATTGTACTGATTGTCTTCATGGTGATCCTGACAGTGCTGGCGATCATCGGCGTGGTCATGCTCATCAAGCGGCTCATCCGCAAGTTTGCGCCCAAGAAGTAAAAAAAATAAGGGAGGATCCGGACGATGTATTGTTCCAAATGCGGCGCCCAGAACGCCGACACCGACGCCTTCTGCGGTCAGTGCGGCGCGAAGCTGTCCGCCGCTTCCCCGACCGGTGCG
>CAMJHU010000314.1 GCA_946405565.1 uncultured Clostridia bacterium | reverse complement strand
GGTATGATCAGCGGATGTATGACAAACAAAAGGTGCAGGAAGTGGTCTGGAACGACGGCGACGGCTTTGTCGAGCCCATGCGCTATATCAAACTGGACTACCAGCCGGGGGAGCTGATTGTGTCGGCGTGGATCTGCACGGGCATGATTTTCCCCAAGGAACATTCGCTGGAAGGCTTCTACGGCATTGTTCCCAAGCGCCGCACGCAGGCGACGGTCAACGCGATTGCCGATCTGGTGCAGTCCTTCACGCAGGGCGCGGCGCAGCAGCAATCATAACGCGATAAAAGAAAGTGAGTGTGGCGCTTATGCAGGAAATCTGGCAGGCGATTGTGAAATTTTTTAATCATATATGGACGAATCTGATTGACTGGGAAAATCTGTGGAAATGGTTCGTGGGCTTTCTGCCCAAATTCATCGGCGCGCTGCTGATCTTTATCATCGGCTGGTGGCTGTCGGGCATCATTGCCAACATTCTCACCAAGGGCATGGAGAAGGCGAAGGTGGATCAGGGCATCCGCACGTTCCTCAACTCCTGCATCAAGGTCATTATCAAGATCATCGTGCTGATCTCGGCGCTGTCCACGCTGGGCATGAACGTCACCACGCTGGTGGCGGCGCTCGGTACGGCTGGTGTGGCGGTCGGTCTGGCGCTGAAGGACAGCCTGTCCAATTTTGCCAGCGGCGTGCTGATTCTCTTCAACCGGATTTTCAAGGTAGGAGACTTCATTGAGATTGACGGCGAAAAGGGAACCGTGCGGCGCATCGAGCTGATGTTTACCACGCTGGCGACGGCGGACAACAAGCGCATCGTGATTCCCAATTCGGTGCTGACGCGGGATATGGTGGTCAATTACACCGCCAAGGATATCCGCCGTCAGGATATGAGCGTGGGCGTGGCATACGGCTCGGACATTCTGGCGGTCAAGAAGGCGATTCTGGCGGCGCTGCATGAAAGCAAGATGGTGAGCTGGGACAAAGAACCCACCATCGGCATTTCGTCCTTTGACGACAGCGCTATTACGTTTGACATCAAGGTGTGGGTCTATACCAAGACCTTCAACGAATCGCGTTACGAGATCAACGAGAATATTCTCAGTGAGCTGACCAAGGCAGGCATTGAGATTCCGTTCAACCAGCTCGACGTGCATATGGTGGGCTGATATTCACAGGGTTAAGCGATAGCGGGAGCGAAGAGAATGAACGAAACCAAGACCCAAACCGGCGGCAGCAAGGCGGCGGAGCTGCGGGAGCGCCGTCAGGCGGCAAAGCAGTCCGCCGTGGAAGTGGAAATCGTGGAAGAGAGGAAGCGCTTCCCGCTGCATTTGCAGCCGTGGCGGGAGATGTCGTGGCTGCGGCGTATATTGATGATCGCGTCGCTGGCGCTGTTTGGCTGGAGCGCGGCGCCGCTGGCTTTGTCGATCTGCAACATCGGTGTGGTGACCGCGGCGGGACTTTGCGCGTTTGTATTTGTGACGGCGCTGCTGTGGCATCTGGTGGAGGAACACCGGAGCGTAAAAACCGGCGTCATCTGCACGGTGGTGGGATTGATTTTCACGGCGGGCGTGCTGGCGTTCTGCTATGTGTCGGGACTCATGCTGAAGGCTTCCATGACCCAAGTGCCGGAAAACTGCCCGGATTATACGGTGGTGGTGCTGGGGTGTCTGGTGCATGGCGACGAACCGAGCTGGATGCTGTCCGACCGGCTGGAGGTCGCCTGTCGGGAGCTGACGGAGCATCCCGACGTGATGTGCGTGGTGTCCGGCGGACAGGGCGAAAACGAGGCATACAGCGAGGCGTATGTCATGCGCAAGTATCTGGTGGCGCACGGCATATCCCCGTCGC
The DNA here is from genome assembly GCA_946405565.1 of uncultured Clostridia bacterium. Lineage (GTDB taxonomy): Bacteria > Bacillota > Clostridia > Oscillospirales > Acutalibacteraceae > RUG762. The sequence continues at coordinate 1,561 of CAMJHU010000314.1, read as the reverse complement.
GCATCGTGATGGAGGAAGCTTCGGGCAACACGGAGGAAAATCTGCTTTATACCAAGAATGCCATCGAACTCAACGGTCTTTCCAAAAACATCGTGATTGTCACCGACCGTTTTCACGAGCTGCGGGCGCGCATATGGGCGGAAAAGGCGGGCTTTGAGCAGATTTACGCGTCCTGCTGCGACACGCGGGCGTATCTGGTGGTGGGTTACTGGTTCCGGGAGATGTTCGGACTGGCGCGGCTGTATGTATTCGGGCGATAGGAAGGAAGAGAAGCATCATGGCGTTGCAAATACGGCAGATGGATATGAAGGACATCATGGGCGTGGTGGCGATTGTGCGGCAGGAGATGCACTGCACGGACAATTCGTCGGATATCTATGACCGCGTCATGCGGATGTACCGCGACGAAAACTACACGATCTTTGTCGCGGAGCAGGAAGGCACGGTCATCGGCTTTGCGGGGGTCATGCGGAGCCTTGCCTTTGAGCGGGAAGGTGATTTTGTACGGGTGCTGGCGCTGTCGGTGCGGAAGGAATACGACGGCAGCGGCGTGGAAACGCAGCTCATGGGACGGGTGGAGGACGACGCGCTGGAGCGCGGCGCCTATGCCATTGTGATCAACAGCGGTCTGAAGCGGGGCGATTTTCACGCCTTTTGCAGCAACATGGGGTATGAAAAGAGCGGGTACAGCTTTGTCAAGCCGCTGCCCCGTGACAGGGAACCGTCCATGAGCTATCACGATATCTTTGCGCCCATTCCCCACCGCGAAGGCTGAGAAACGGCGCGGACGTCTCTTGCCAAGCATGAATCAGCCGCCTGCCGCATAGGAATGATTTCAGAGAAATCATTCGTGCGGAGGCGGTTTTTTTGCGTTGGGAGCGTTTGCGGAGGAAGAAAGTGGGACTGGCGGTAGCGTCGATGATGATATGTCTGTCGGTGATGACCCGGCTGGCGTCGGGCATGGCACAGCTGCGGCAAACGACGGGAAGCAAACCGTTGACGTGGGTGGATTTCGGGGTGACGGCGGAGGCGATGACTGACGCGCTGGAATACGATATCGCGAGCCGGGACACCGATTGTCCCATTGACTGGATCGACCTGCTCGCCTGTCTGGGCGCACGTTACGGCGGGGACTTTCATCACTATCAGAAAAAGCACATGGAGGCGCTGGCACAGCGGCTGCAAGGCGGCGAGAGCATCGAATCGGTTACGGGGGATATGAAATACTATGACTATTACAGCAACGCCTATCAGGCGGTGCTGGGCGGACTGGCGGGGGATTACAGTCTGCAAACGGAGGAATCACTGGGAAGCGTGCCGGTTTTCGCGCCGCAGTATGGCTTGAAGGGCTATGCGCCGATTGCGCAGGGCTATTCATTCAGCCACAGCGACGATTTCTGCGCGGCGCGTTCCTTCGGCTTCAAGCGGGAACATCTCGGACACGATCTGTTCGGCGTGGTGGGAACGCCGGTGATCAATGTGGAAACCTGCACGGTGCAGGTGCTGGGCTGGAACCGTTACGGCGGCTGGCGGATCGGCATGAGAAGTCTGGACGGGCGGC
>CAMJHU010000313.1 GCA_946405565.1 uncultured Clostridia bacterium | reverse complement strand
CTCCATGAACTGCTCTTCCTGCTCCTTGGGTACGCCATAAATATCGGCAAGACTGCTGATCTCCTGCTCCAAGCGGGCGTTTCTGTTGGGCGCGGGCTGAGCGTCGGAAGGCTTGTAAATCAGGTTTTCGACATTCCTGCCTACCGGGTCAAAGGAAAGCACAGGCGCAAAACCGTTTTCTCCGCCTTCTCCACTCGCTTCGCCAATCTCCGGCGCAGGAAGCGTGGGAGATGTCACCGCCTCGCCCTTTCTGCCGCCTGACGGCACTACCGCGTGAATCGTCGCTGCCGCGTCGGTTCTGTCACTCTGCGGATCCTTGCGTCGTTCTATCTCATCAATGGTTTGATTCACAACAGGATTTTCGTAGCGTTTTTTCGTATGTTGATGTTTGAACCTTTTGAAAAAAGCCAACTCTTACGACCATCCTTCCCATCGCCGCGCAATCCGGCCAAATATACGCTGCCTCTGTCGCCGACACGTCACTACAGTCGGCAGGGTGGCAGTCTGCGCCCCATCTATTTAACGCGAATCAGGCAGCTTACGGAAACGTTGCCTGCTGAGGCGGTAATCGTGGCATTCCCCTTCTTTTTGGCGGTAACCTTGCCATTCTCGTCCACGGTGGCAACAGCCTCATTGTCCGACGTCCATTCCACATAACTCTGCGGTACATTGTCGGGATTGATTTCTACCGACAGCGTGATACTCCGACCGCGCTGCAGTGTGATATCATTGTTCTGCCGCAGTGTCAGACCATAGACCGTGTATTGTATATCCTGCGAAGCGGCGTCGCTGCTGGGCGGCACCGTCGTGGGAATCGAAGAAACGCCGGTGGTGATATCAGTTGTGGCGGAGGTCAGATCGGTGCCGCTCACCGCGCTGACCATCACGCTGTTCATCTGATAATAATCCTCGTCATAGCTTTCCAGTCCCTCATTGTTGGTATGGGTACTGCCCACAATCCAGCCGAACATAAAGCCCAGCACCACACCGATGGACATCATCAGTCCGCCCAGTGCCACAAAAATCATGTTCTGCGTGATGTGAAAGCCCGGTTCCACCGCTTCCGCCACGATGACCGATACATTATCGTCGCTGTCGTTGTTCATGGCGAGCGCCATCAGCTCGTTGGTATGACCGAAGGGGTCCTTCCGCTTGGAGAGACATACGGCAATCGCGTCCTCGTCGAGCTGATCGGTCAGACCGTCGCTGCACACCAGAAATTTATCACCCGTGCGCACCTTGAAGGGCTTGGCGCGATAGGGCTCCAGCTTTCCTTCCCGGGCATTCATGCCGAGAAATTTGGTAATGCGCCCGCTGCGAATGCCTTCCTCTGTGAGCGCCACGGTACGCTGACCTTCCACCGCGACATGGTCGCGGGTGAGTTTGACAAGCTGCTTGTCCCGGTAGAGATACACGCGGCTGTCTCCTACATTATAGACGTGCGCGTTGCCATGCTCGATGACCAGCAACGCCAGTGTGGAAGCCGTGCGCACGCCGCCGGTTTCCTGCCGCTGCTCCCGTATGGCTTCGTTGGTCTCCTGCATATAGGCAAGCACCGCCTCATCGGGATCAACTTCATTGTCGAAGGCGAGCTTGTCCGTCACCGCGTCCAGCTTGGTTGCCGCAACCAGAGAAGCAAACGAACCGGTATTGTTGCGCCCCATACCATCGAGCACCGCGAACACGTTGATATCCGTATAATCGCCGGTTTTGAGCGCAAAGGGTCTGCTGATATTTCTGGGCGTTATGTAATCGCCGTTGAAGTACACATTATCCTCATTGTTGCCGCGTGCGTTGCCGACATTGGATTCTGCCGCCGCGCGAATCAGAATCTGATCTGATGTACGCAATCTTTCCCTCACCTCAAATATTCCCACAATATTACCGGAATAACCATATCATAAAAATTGCACTGCGATATATCATAACACAAGCTTGTTAAAATACCAAAAACAAAGAGCAAGATTTACAAATAATTCATAAAAGAATGGGGATTTTCCTCAAAAAATCCTCAAAAAAACTGTCAATGTATTCAGATAACGCGAAAAAAATGCGGCATTCACGAAAAAAAACGGAACACCGCATTCTGAAATTTTGCTGCACTGCCGTCTACTGGCAGCCCGCACAGAAACACATCACTTATTGCTGTCCACGTCATTATACATGGGCGGGGTATAAGAGGCATTGTCATCCACCGACGTAGCCTTTCTGCTGTTGATCATATTGGACACTGTTGTGATGATACCGATGAGGTAAGCGATATCATCCGCAAGACCGGCAACCGGAATACCGTCGGGAATAATATCCAGGGGAGAGATCATCAACAGGCTGAGAAGCGCAATAATCGCGATCTTCCAGCCGCCGCCCAATCCTTTGTTGCCGGACGAACCGTTCTGATAAGCATTGTCTGCCACAATTATCCTTCCTTTACAAAAAAATTGACGTTTCTTCACCGCGGGGCAATCACTGCTCTTTGGCTTGCAACCTTATTATCGCACATCTTTACGGAAAATGCAAGTGGTTTGGCAATAATTCTGTATTTTTTACACGATTTTATACGAGTCGGACGCGAATTTCTCCCGACGAAAGCACCGCCTGCGTGCCGTCCTCATAACGCACATGCAGATGACAGTCGCGGTCAATGTCCAGCGCCGTCGCCAGACGCGGCGGCTGGATGCCCAGCACGTCCATAACCAGCACTTCCCGACCGATCACGACCGAACGCCGCGTATATTCGTCGAAAAAGGCGCGTTCTTCCAGTCCCTCATAATACCCCGCCAGACGCGTGAGAATCCCGCCCGCCATGCGGCAGCGCACATCGGCAGGCGGCGGCTGGGTGCCGAATACCGAACCCACCGTGTCCCGCAGTTCCGCCGGAAATCCCTCCGGCGGATCGCACAGATTCACACCGATGCCGCAGATGGCGCATTCCATGCCGCCGCTCTCGATATCCACCGAAGCCTCGGTAAGAATGCCGCAGATTTTTTTGCCGTCCAGAAAGACGTCGTTGACCCATTTGATGCCCGCTTCTCTGCCCGACAGCGTTTCCACGGCTTCCGCGACTGCCACGGCTGCCGCCGTTGTGAGAAACAGCGCTTCCCGAGCCGATAGCTTCGGACGCAGCAGCACACTGAAATACAGCCCCGTTCCCGCGGGAGAATAGAACGCTCGGTTCATGCGTCCCCGTCCCGCCGTCTGACGGTTTGCCGCCAGCACCGTGAATTCCGGCGCGCCTTCCCCCGCCATTTCTTTGAGGACGGTGTTGGTGGAGGTCACTTCATCCATCACCCGCACCTGAAACAAATCCCGACGCTCTCCCAGATACCGCGCCACGCCTTGCGGGGACAGCACGTTGCTCTCTTCCCGCAGACGGTAGCCCCTGCCGCTCACCGAATCAAACCGGTATCCT
>CAMJHU010000312.1 GCA_946405565.1 uncultured Clostridia bacterium | reverse complement strand
TGTCGGGCGCCATGCACATACCTCTGCCCCTTACAAACTGTTTGAGCTGTTCACGCGGTATTTTGTAATTCTTCAATTCATCACGCCCTCCTTTGCATGGTAGCTCTCTATGCTGTTCATAGCATAGCATACAAATTGGGATAAAGTTGTGATGAATTGTAAATTTAGTTTGAATGTCACACAGCGGCAAAGCCTTTTTCGAGATCGGCAATGATGTCATCAATATGCTCGGTGCCGATGGACAGGCGGATGGTGTTGGGCTTGATGCCCTGATCGAGCAGTTCCTCCTGCGAAAGCTGGGAATGGGTGGTAGTCGCGGGATGAATGACAAGCGATTTCACATCGGCGACGTTGGCAAGCAGCGAGAAGATTTCGAGGTTGTCAATAAACCTGTGCGCCTCGGTCTGACCGCCCTTGATGTCGAAGGTGAAGATCGAGCCGCCGCCGTTGGGGAAGTATTTCTGATAGAGGGCGTTCTGCGGATGATCGGGGAGAGAGGGGTGGTTGACCTTTTCGACCAGTGGGTGATTCGCGAGATATTCCACCACCTTTTGGGTGTTCTCCGCGTGACGTTCCAGACGGAGCGAGAGGGTTTCAATGCCCTGCAACAGCAGGAAGGCGTTGAAGGGAGAGATCGCCGCGCCGGTATCGCGCAGCAGAATGGCGCGGATATAGGTGACAAATGCCGCGGGTCCCGCTGCCGCCACAAAGGACACGCCGTGATAGCTGGGATTGGCTTCGGCGATGGGGACGTATTTGCCGGATGCTTTCCAGTCAAATTTGCCGGAATCCACGATGATGCCGCCGAGGGTGGTCCCGTGACCGCCGAGGAATTTCGTCGCGGAATGCACCACAATGTCCGCGCCGTGTTCAATGGGTCGGATGAGATAGGGCGTGCCGAAGGTGTTGTCGATCACGACGGGCAAACCGTGTTTGTGCGCGATGGCGGCAATCGCGTCGATGTCAGGGATATCGCTGTTGGGATTGCCGAGGGTTTCGAGGTAAACCGCCTTGGTGTTGGGCTGAATCGCAGCTTCCACTTCGGCGAGGTTGTGGATATCCACAAAGGTGGTGGACACGCCGTAGAGCGGAAGGGTGTGGGCGAGAAGGTTGTAGCTGCCGCCGTAGATGGTTTTCTGGGCAACGATATTGTCGCCCTGCTGCGCCAGAGCTTCAATGGTATAGGTAATCGCCGCCGCGCCGGACGCGACTGCCAGAGCTGCCACACCGCCTTCCAGGGCTGCGACGCGCTTTTCGAGTACGTCCTGCGTGGAGTTGGTCAGTCTGCCGTAGATATTGCCCGCGTCCGCCAAACCAAAGCGCGCTGCCGCGTGGGCAGAATTTTTGAAGACATAGGAGGTGGTCTGATAGATCGGCACCGCGCGGGAATCGGAGGCGGGGTCGGGCTGCTCCTGACCCACGTGGAGCTGGAGGGTTTCAAAGCGGAATTTCGCGCCGCTGACCGTGCTGAGGTCGGCTTTTTTGTTTTCCTTGATTTCCACGGCAGCACTGGTGCCGATGGATTCCTTGACTTGGCTGACGGTCGTATCTGCTGTATGGCTGACGGCTGCCGCAACAGCCTCTTTATTCTTTTTATTACCAAAAAGTCCCATAATATAGTAACTCCTTTAATCGTGTTGATTTTTTTGAATGTTTTGATTTTTGTGGATGATGTTTTTGATGGAAGATGGTTTGTATTGTTTTTCATGTTAAAAAAATCAACCGCGACACATTCGCCCGAACCGGAAATTTGCGCGGACGAAGCACTCAAAGGATTGGGTCATACACATCAGTCCTTTTGGAAAATTGCATTACCTATATAGCTTATTGAATTAATAGGCTTTGTAGGCATATAGTACCACAGTCCGGACGGTTTGTCAAGCCTGATTTTCCGAATTGTCGTTTATTTACAGTTCGTTCATAATTACAGGAAGGCAGCAAAAAGCCGCCCGCGCGGGTTGCTTTTTGTCAAAGCAGAACCCGGCGGACGGCAGAGGAGGGGAGAGGGAAGAACAGGTTGCAACCGCTACGCGGTAACGGCGGCGCGGCGTTTGTTCATAAGCAGGTGCGCCGCGAAGCCCATGCCCGCGCAGGCGGCAATCAGCAGAATGCCCAGCAGCGGACGGAAGCGGAACCACGCGATGGCAATGATGAGCAGTGAATGGGTCATGCCGATCAGGAAGACCACCACAAAGAGCGCGCCGTTGATGACATTGCCGAGCAGCGGTACAAAGGAAGCAATCTTGGTCAGCGGACTGATGAGGGAGAAGTAGCCCATCACCAGTATGACCGCGCCGAACAGCCGCATGACCCATTTGAGCGCTTTGTCAGCGGCACGCATATCGGCGATCATTTCGGCGGCGGAACGGTTGCCTTCGGTGACATAATTGACTTTTTTGCCCTGCGAAGAGACGTAGCTCACAAAGCTGTTCTCCGACACGGTGGCAATCAAGCTCAGCTCCTTCCAGTCGTTGTACTTCCACGACAGGCGGATGTCGCCGATTTCAGGTTTGTCCATATCTGCTGAGTTGGTCAGCCATTTGCCGCTGAGGGTGAAGCCATCCGGTATTTTGAGGTTTTCTCCGTCGGGAGAAAATGTGCGGTTGGCGGTGATCTGCTCGATCTGGGGGCTGCTGAGGGTATAGTTGCCCAGCGTCACCTTGTCGGCGTACCACGCCTCACTGTCATACGGTGAAGAGGTCGGATTTTCATGCCCGCCCTTGTGGAAATTGCTCGAATCGATAAGACCCTCTTTCCACACCTTTTCGTAGGTATAGGTGGTATCGCCGTCACTGTCCGTATCGGAATCTTCTTCCCACTGGTACATTTCCACCACGCGCCGCAGCGCAGGCGTATGGACGCTGACCGTGAAGAGATCGTCGGTGAGCGATTTGTCCACCGTGGTGAACCTGCCGCCCACCGCGACAAGCTGACCCGCGTACTGCGCGGGGTCGCTGTCCGAGACAATTTCAACCACTGTCTTTTCGACTTCGTTGGTGGTACGGATATTGCGGACATTGTTGCCCTCGTTCCACCAGAGCAGGACCGTTCCTATCAGAATCATCAGGATGCCGCTGATGATGCCCGCGAACAGACCGCCTTTTTTGTTGCTGGAATTCATACATGACCCGCCTTTCTCCGGTATCGTTGGGAGGTGCCGACGATACCGATGTTGGATTTCTGTTTTCATTATAATCATCTTCTACAAAAATTGCAAGATTTTTAAACGACTTCACACGAAATCCACAAAATACAAAACAGTCGGCTTGCCGCACGCAAGGGTGAAGCAAGCCGACTGTTGGCAGGAAAGTTGTGAAATAGTTGTATGTCAATATGAAACGGGATCATCAAAAGGATACATAAATCACTCGGCGAACATGGGGGTGGAGAGATAGCGCTCACCGGTGTCGGGGAGCAGCG
>CAMJHU010000311.1 GCA_946405565.1 uncultured Clostridia bacterium | reverse complement strand
GAGGTCTGGCGGAGGACGTCTATTTCCGCTCGGATTTCGGCGTGCAGCAGCTCTACGCCTATCTGACGGTGCGCAACGTCTCGCCCGACAAAAGAGAGGACATTTGGTCGGTCGTGACCGAGGAACTCACCAAGCTCGCCGACAACGGTCTGGACCATTCGCGGCTTCACAACATCCTCAGCCGCATCGAATTTTCCATCCGCGAGATGGCGTTTGACGGGCTGCCGCGCGGGTTGGCGTTTGCGATTCTGTCGATGGAAAGCTGGCTCTACGGCGGCGACCCCGCACAGAATCTCTGCTATGACGAACTCTTTACCGCCCTCCACCGAAAAATCGACGAGGGTTGGTTTGAAACCTTCCTGCGGGACGTGTTGCTGGAAAATCCTCACACTGCAAAGGTCTGTCTGCTGCCCTCCCAGACGCTCGGCGAGGAAAAGCGTCTGGCAGAACAGAAACGCCTTGCCGCCGTCAAGGCAGGGATGAGCGCCGCCGAAATCGACACCGTCATGCAGGAATTCCGGACGCTCCGCGCCAGACAGGAAGCCGGTGACACCCCCGAACAGCTCGCCACCCTTCCCAGACTGTCGCTCAAGGATATCCCCGCCCAGCGAAAAAAGACCGAGCAGCACCTTCACACCGTGGATTCAGTCACAGTGCTGCACCAGCCGGTGCAGACCAACGGCATCACCTATCTGAATTTTTACTTTTCTCTCGCGGATATGCCGGAAGAAACACTGCCATCCCTCTCCTTTCTCGCGGTGCTGCTGGGAGAATCCGCCTCCGCCCACTATTCCGCGCTGGAACTCCAAAGCGAATTGCAGGGCAAATTCGGACATTTTTCCGCGTCACCTGTCACCTTTGCGCCCAATGGACAGACCGACGACGCCACCCCCTATCTCGAAGTCAAGACCGCGCTGCTCGAGAGCCGGAAGGCGGACGCTGTCGCGCTGCTGGACGAAGTCTTCAATCACTCCGACCTCTCCGACACCGACTTCCTCTATCATATGCTCCGCCAGCACTGCATCGCGTTTGAGCAGAACATCATCATGGCGGGCAATTCCTTCGCGGCGCTGCGTGTCTCTTCCGCCAACACCGTCAAGGGTGCGTTGGGTGAACGTATGTCCGGCATCAGCATGTTCCGTTATCTGCGTCGGCTTGCGGACCATTGGGACACCGAAGGGGAGCGCTTTGCCCAAAGTTTACAAGCGCTCTGCGGGACGGTGTTTTCCAAATCGCGTCTCGTGCTGAGCGTGACCGGCGAATACGATGAGCCGTGGGTGACACAGGTCATCGGCATCCTTGGCGGGCAGCCGATGGGCGCCAAACGCACCTATGCCAAAGCCACCAAGCGCAGGGAAGGCTTTATGATTCCGGCGGAAATCGGTTTTGCCGCCAAAGCCGGCAATGCCAATCTGCTCGGCAGCTCTGCCGCCGGTTACAGCCACGTAGCCGCCAAGCTGCTCACGTTCGACTATATGTGGAACGAAATACGTGTCAAGGGCGGTGCATACGGTACCTCTTTGCGCACCACAACCGGCGGCGATGTGACGCTTACGACCTACCGCGACCCCAGTCCGGCAGGCTCGCTGGTATCCTTCGACAAATGCGGTCAGGCATTGCGGGACTTCTGTGAGAACAACGGCAATGTGGAGCAGTATATCATCAGTACCATCGGCGCAGTGGAACCGCTGCTCACACCCGCTGCCGAAGGAGAACGGGCGGTTGCCATGTACTTTACCGGGCTTACCAACGACGATTTGCAGCGGGAACGCGATGAGATTCTCTCCACCACCCCCGCGCAGCTGACCGCATTCAGCCGCGTACTGGATGAAGTCTGTGCCGCGTCGGGCGTGTGTGTGATCGGCGGCAAGCTGCCGCTGGACGCCTGCGGCGAGACACTGGAAACCGTCGAAGCATTGGCGTAATATTTTCCCAAAGCTCTTCGATACCATCTCTTAGGAACGATGCAGAATTTAATCAGTCATGTTTTGCTTAAAAATACAGTTTGCTTGCGTGTTTCGGCAAGTGAAATGTATTCATTATTTCTGCATAGTTCCTTACCAGCCGGGTGATGATTCTATCTCATCCGGCTGGTTTTTGTGCGTTTCAATGGCGTTATTTCTCATATCATATATGAAAAGCAGATTACCTTTTCATATGTTTTTGATGAAAAGCGTATTTGGTTTACATAATGAAACCGCGTTTTTCGCACTTTATTCTCAATTTTTTCACAAAAAAGATAAGCCGTTTCTGTTGAATTGCCCGGCGGGGTATGATATAATATCAGGGTGTGTATAAATGCTTCTGCATCCGCGGATACTATGGATATAGGATACTGGTAATGCTGATTCTTGCAGCATATACTATATCCGGGAAAAAGCGGGGCGAAGCGTTTATGACGGACGAGGAATCTTTCGGAACAGACAGAAAAGACGGCAATGACGAGGACTGCGAGACAGCGGGCGAAGCCGCCGCGGAGGGATTTACCAAGCAGGAGCTGGATCAGATCGAACAGACCGGCACCATCACCTCCGCGAAGGGAAAGCATATCATTCACTGTCTCTCCATTATCGGACAGATCGAAGGGCATCAGGAACTTCCTGCCCCCAACAAGACCACCAAGTACGAGCATATCATGCCCCAGCTGGTGGCAGTGGAGGAGGCGGAGGATATCGAAGGGCTGATCATCCTGCTCAACACGGTGGGGGGAGATGTGGAAGCGGGGCTGGCACTCGCGGAGCTGATTGCCGGCATGAAAACCCCCACGGTCTCACTGGTGCTGGGCGGGGGACATTCCATCGGGGTGCCGCTGGCGGTGTCCGCCAGACACTCCTTCATTGTGCCGTCGGCTACGATGACCATTCATCCGGTTCGGATGAGCGGGCTGGTGCTGGGGGTTCCGCAGACCATGATGTATTTCGAGAAAATGCAGGAGCGCATTTCCCGGTTTGTGGCTGCCAATTCCCATATGACCGCCGAACGTTTCTGTGAGCTCTCCGCCAACACGGGGGAACTGGTCATGGACATCGGCACGGTGCTGGACGGTCATCAGGCGGTCGCCGAAGGGCTGATCGACGAGATCGGTTCGCTCAGCCACGCGATTGCCGGTCTGTACCGCATGATCGAAGCAAAAGACTAAGCGTCACGCGTAAAGGCTCGACTGCCTGTTTTTTCTGTCAGGCGGTCGGGATTTACATAGAAGCCAACCGGTTTCGGGTGGAAAAAAGTGAAAGAAAGAGGTACATAATCTATGCGTATCTGGGAAGCCATCATTCAAGGCATCGTACAGGGATTGACGGAATTTCTGCCGGTTTCCAGCAGCGGACATCTCTCGCTGGTGCAGCACATTCTGCCCTCCACGTCGAGCGGCAGCTCTGAGGTGGGCAATCAGACCCTCTCGCTCTTTTTGCATTTCGGCACG
>CAMJHU010000310.1 GCA_946405565.1 uncultured Clostridia bacterium | reverse complement strand
ATTCTGATGAAAATGAAAAAGAAACTGACATCGTTCGTACTCATCTTCGCACTGCTGGCGATGGTTGTGCCGAGCGGCTTGCTCACCACCACCGCCTACGCCGCGGACGGCGATTTTGAAATCACAGACGGCGTGCTGACGGGATACAACGGCTCGGGCGGAGATGTGGTCATTCCCGATGGCGTTACCGCGATTGGGGCTGAGGCATTTAAGTGGTGCAAAAAACTAACAAGTGTCACGATTCCGAATTCTGTTATTTCTATTGGCGATTATGCTTTTTGGAGTTGCTCCAATCTTACCAGCGTTTCCATTTCAACATCCGTCAAAACCATAGGAAAACATGCTTTCTGGGGTTGTTCCGGTCTTACGAGCGTTACCATTCCGAATTCTGTTGTGTCCATAGGCGAGTATACTTTTTGGTCTTGCTCCGGTTTGACAAGCGTTACCATTTCAAATTCCATGAGTTTTATCAGCAACGGTGCTTTTTCTGATTGTACAAGCCTGTCAAAAGTAACCATTCCTCATTCGGTAAAATCCATTGGCGATAGAGCTTTTTCAAAATGCACAGGATTATCACATATCGAAATTCCGAATTCCGTAACATCCATTGGGGACGGTGCTTTTTCCCACTGTACGGCACTGACAGATATTACCATTCCGGATTCCGCTATTTCTATCGGCAACTGGGCGTTTGAATATTGTTCCGGCTTAACCGAAATCACCATTCCCCACTCTGTCAGCTCTATCAAAAGCTGGGCTTTTCAACATTGCTCCGCATTAACCGAAATCACCATTCCCGGTTCTGTCACTTCCGTCGGAAACTGGGTTTTCTCAGACTGTAACAGTCTCACAGATATTTACTTCGGCGGTACACAGCAGCAATGGTCAACCATTACCAAATCGCTTGATCTCAACAGCAATGTCACAGTCCATTACAATTGCGAAGCAAACAGAGATTTTCAAATAATAAACGGTGCATTGATTAAATACAACGGCACGGGCGGGGATGTGGTCATTCCGGATGGCGTTACTGTGATTGGAAGCCATTCTTTTCGTGACTGTATCAGTTTAACAGACATTACAATTCCAAATTCCGTTATATCCATTAATGAATATGCTTTTTGGGGCTGTTCAGGCTTAAAAAAAGTTACTATCCCAAATTCTGTTAATTATTTCGGGGATTATGCTTTTTGTGGGTGTACAAATCTAACCAGCATTAATATACCCGATACAATCGTTTCTCTCAGTAATGGCACTTTTAAGGGTTGCTCCCACTTGAACGATATCACCATTCCAAACTCCGTTATATCTATTGGAAGTTCAACCTTTTCAGATTGTAATAATTTGGTCAGCATTCATATTCCAAACTCTGTGAAAGTAATTGATTCATATGCTTTTTCTGGCTGTATGAATTTGAACAACATTACTATTCCGGATTCCGTTACCTCAATAGGATATTTGGCACTAAGCAGAACTGACAATCTGAAAGATATCTACTTCACAGGAACAGAACAGCAATGGCAAACTATTTCCAAATCGGCAGGAATAAGCAGCAACGTCACCGTACACTATCATTACGGAAAAACCCCCTTAACCCTCACCACCCAGCCGCAGAATGTCACGGTGAATGCCGGTGAAACGGCGGAATTTTCCATTGAGGCGGAAGGCGATGACCTCACCTACCATTGGCAGATTTCCGACGATGACGGGCAGACGTGGCGCGATACCGATATGACAACGGCGGCATATACCGAAACCGCGTCGGCGGACAGTAACGGACGCTGTGTGCGCTGTATTGTCACCGACAAATACGGCAGCTCGGTCACGTCCGACGCGGCGGTTCTCCATGTCAATATCCCGCTGCGAATTGTTTCCCAGCCGGAAGACCTCATCACCGAAATCGGAGCGGAACTGGTATTCACCATCGTGGCGGAAGGCGACGACCTCACCTACAAATGGCAGATTTCCGACGACAACTGCCTGTCGTGGCGCACCGTCACCGACGTCACCGGCGACACCCTCCGCACCACCCTCACCGAAGAAAACAATCACCGGTGCTTCCAGTGCATTATCCGGGATTCCCACGGCGGCAAAATCGTTTCCCACACCTTCTCGATGGAATATCCCACGCCAGTGATCACACGTCAGCCCGAACCGGTCATTGCCGCCAGCGGCGCGACGGTGAGATTTTCCGTCGAAGCCGAAGGCGACGACCTCACCTATCAATGGCAGCTTTCCGACGACGAAGGCAAGACATGGCGCAACAGCTCCGTGAAAACGGCGGTATATTCCACCACGCTCACACAAGTCAATAACGGACGCTTCCTGCGCTGTATCGTCACCGACCCCTCCGGCGCTTCCACCGTTTCCGACGCCGCCTGTATGAAAACCTCCACGCTCACTGTCACCCGGCAGCCTGTGTCTGTCACAGGGAAAATCGGCGACCTTGTGACATTCCGCGTGGAAGCAATCGGCTCCGGCGTCAACTATCAGTGGCAGCTTTCCGACAATCAAGGCAAAACGTGGCGCGACAGCAAAGCCACTACCGCCACCTATTCCACCACCCTCAGCAGTGCCAACAACGGACGGTATCTGCGCTGTGTCGTGACCGATGAATACGGCACCCGGAAGATATCCGACGCGGTCAGCATGAAAACCAAAGGTCCCGCCATTACCGTTCAGCCCACCCCTGTCACTGCCCTGAGCGGCGATACCGTGCGGTTCAGCGTGCGTGCCGAAGGCACGGGTCTGAATTATCAATGGCAGTTGTCCGATGATTTCGGCAGGACGTGGCGCAACAGTTCCACCAAAGCCGCCGACTACGCCACCACCCTTACCCAGAAGAACAACAGCCGTTACCTCCGCTGTATTGTCACCGACAAGGACGGTATGTCCGCGATTTCCAACGCCACCTATATGAAGATTTCGTCCCTTGCGATTACGGAACAACCTTTGAACGTTGCGGGAAATAAAGGCGAATTGATAAGATTCACCGTGACCGCCAAGGGTCCGGGCATCACCTGGCAGTGGCAGCTCTCCGATGACGCGGGCAAGACGTGGCGCAACAGCAAGAACACCACGTCCTCCTATGCCACTACCCTCAGCACCTCCAACAACCGCAGATACGTGCGCTGCATTGTCACCGACAAGTACGGCAACAAGATCAAATCCAATGCCGCCAGCATGAACATCAAGTAACGTTTCCCCGCAGGGCTTTACGCGTGGATATTCCATCGCGCAAAGCCCTGTTTTTTTGTTTTTCATTGACTTTAGCCTCCGAAAATGCTACAATAGAGGTATGTCAGGCAATCTCTCTAAAAATTTTCAGTGAAAGCGAGGTCATTTTATGAAACGATTCTTCAAAACGCTGGCGCTCACGGTCGTGCTTGTGACGACGGTGATGCTCCTGCCGCTAACCGTCTC
>CAMJHU010000309.1 GCA_946405565.1 uncultured Clostridia bacterium | reverse complement strand
GACGGAGCGTCCGTTGTTCTTGTCGCTGAGGGTGGCGAAATAGGTCGCGGTGCGGGTGGAACTGTTGCGCCACGTCTGTCCTGCGTCGTCGGAAAGCTGCCACTGATAGCTTACGTCGGCATCATTGGCGCCTGCCTCAAACGCGGCGACGTCGCCGGATTTGCCCACAAAGCCGCGCGGCTGTTTCGTCACAGTCAGACGGGAGAGCAGCAGAATGACGGTATCGCTTTCCACGGAATTGCCGTATTGGTCGGTAATGACACAGCGGATGTATTTTCTCGGCGAATTCTCGTCCAGCGCGACGTCAATAGAGGCGCTGTCGCCGTCCATATCCATCCACTGTGCCTCGCCTTCCTGCGTACACTGCCAGCGATAGGTCACGCCTTCGCCTTCGGCATCCACCGACAGACGGGCGGTCTGAACCTCGGAAACCGTCTGACCGGTGGGCTGGGTGAGAATCCGCAGACCGTTGCCGCGGGTCTTGCAGGTGACAGCGGCGTTGAGCAGCGGGTCGTTGCCTTCCGCGACGGAGGTTTGGATGATGATCTGCCAGCCGCCCTGCGAGCCGCCGTAATACACTTCTTCCAGTGATTCGTCATTGAGGAAGGCATTTTTTCCCACGGTGAGCGCGCTGTCCGTGCGGAACGATACATTCACCAGCTCGCAGCAGTCGCGGAACGCGCCGTTGCCGACGGTCTGCACCGCGGCAGGCAGGTCGATTTCGCTCAGACAGTCGCAGTAGGCGAACGCGAATTGTCCGATGGATGTGACGGATTCGGGAATTTCGACGGTGTCAAGCGAACCGCACCGGCAGAAGGTCTGGTCTTCAATGGCGGTCAGACCGTCGGGCAGCCGCACGTCATACAGACTGCCGCAGTCGCTGAACGCGCTGCCGCTGATGGTCTGCACCGAGTCGGGAATATACACGGTTTCCAGCGAACTGCACCCGTAGAACGCGTTGTAGCCGATGGTCCGGACGGAATCGGGAATGGTCACGCTCTGCAGCGAAGTGCAGCCAAAGAAGCAGTCGGTGGGGATTTCGGTCAGGGCGCCGGGCAGCTCGATGCTTGTCAGCGATGTGCAATCGAGGAACGCGTCGGAGGCAATCTCGGTAATCGAGTTGGGGAGGTTGATGCTTTTCAGCCCGGTGCAGTGGGCAAACGCGTGGGATTCAATCTTTGTCACGGTGCCGGGAATCACCACTTCCTTGATGAAGCTGGTGGAATTGAACACGTCTTTGCCGATGACCCTGACGGTAGAGGGAATCATCACGATATCCTGCCCGCCGTGATAGCTGGTGAGTACGCCGTTCTCCACGGTGAAGCCCGCCGTGTAGTCGGTGTGGAGCGTGGCGCTGCCGAACAGTTCCGACATCGAACGGGTCCGGAGAATTTCCGTATCCCATTCGGCTTGCGTACCGGCATAATAGATATCCTGAATATTGCAGCCGGTGAAGGCGTCTTCGGAAATATAAACGGAAACGCCCATGATGTTGAGCCGTTTCAGACCGGTGCAGTCCTTGAATGCCTCCTGATAGATGTCCGTTACGCCGGCGGGAAGGGTGATTTCGGTCAGCGCGGTACAGCCGGAAAAGGCTTGTTTCTGAATGGTTTCCACGTCGGCGGGAATCTCGATGCTTTTCAGGGACGTGCAGCCCCTGAAAAGCCTCATAGACAGTTCGGTGACGCCGGAAGGAATCGTGATACCCGTCAGCGACTTGCAATTCCAGAATGCCCCGTCCCCTATCTCCGTGACCGAATCGGGGATGTTGAGGCGTTTGAGCGACGTACAGTTGTTGAACGCGTCGGGAGCGATGACGGTCACGCCGTCCGGCAGCTCTATATCGGTCAGCGAGGTGCACTTCCAGAACCAGCCCGCGGGAATGGTTTTCAGATTCGCCGACATCTTCACGCTTTTGAGGGACGTGCAGTCCTCAAACACCGTAGAGAGCGCTTTGGTGACGGAATCGGGGATGATCACACGGGTCATGTCGGCGCCCTTGCAGGCGTTGGGTTCGATGTAGGTCACGCCGTCGGGAATGATGACCACGTCGGCATGGCCGTTGTATTTGATGAGATGATGGTTTTCATCCATCGTAAAATCACCCAGATAGGTCACGCTCGCGCCGGGGAGGACATAGGAAATATGGTAATTCTCCGGGTCGATGGGGATATTCTCCCACTCCTCATCGGTGCCGCCGTACACCACGTCGCGCAGAACGCTCTTGTTCCATGTGTCAAAGGCGTCCTTCGCAATGGTAGGCGCGACGGGCAGCAGCGTCACATCTTTGAGCGAGAGACATTCAAAGAAGGCGCGTTCATGAATGGCCTGTACCGACGCGGGAATGGTGATATGGGTCAGACCGGTGCAGCCGTAGAACGCTCTGGACGAAATGGTCTGGAGCGTGTCGGGCAGCGTCACTTCGGTGACGTGGGTGCAGTTCATGAAGGCGTCCTTGCCGATATAGGTGATGCCGTCCGGAATGACGACCGTGGTGTTTTCACCGGTGTATTTTTTTACAACCGTGTTTTCAATCCGGAGTCCCTTGGGAATGCAGTATACCTTTGCCTGCGCCAGACCGGGATTGCTGTCCTTGTCGGTAGCGGCATAAAGCGCGTCCCACTGTTCCTGAGTGCCGGTATAATAAATAGATTTGAAATGCGACATATCGCCGTCGAACGCGTTGTTTCCGATACTTGTCACGGAAGCGGGTATCGTGAGATTGCGCAGAGAATCACAATTGTAGAAGGTATGTTCGCCGATGGTCTGAATGCCTTCGGGCAGTACCAGCGACGTCAGGCTTCTGCATCCCGAGAACGCGAACATGCCCACTTCTGTCACGGAATCGGGAATGGTGACGGACGTCAGCGAACGGCATTCGAGGAAGGTAAAATCCCCGATAGTTGTCACGGAATCGGGAATCGTGACCGATTGCAGCGATGAACATTGGTTGAATAAGCCGTTCATTTCCGTCACACTGTTGGGAATCGTCACGTTATCGAGCGACTCACACTGCGTAAACACGCCCTCGCCGAGTATCGTCACGGAATCGGGAATCGTGACGGATGTCAGTGACGTACAGCGGAGAAACGCGTCGTTGTAAACGATCGTGACCGAAGGAGGAATGGTCACGGAGGTGAGCGATTCGCATTCCTCGAACGCTTCGTAATCGATTTCCTTCACGCCGTCGGAAATCGTGATCTCCGCCATGTCGCCCTGGTAGTTTTCCACGACGCTGAAGGTCCCCCTGCGGCTGATGAGATAAAGCGTATCGTTTTCGCCGGTGACGGTCCACTCCTGCAGCAGGGTGTCCACTCTCACTTCCGGCTCGCTGTAGAAAGCAACTTCGGGGAAGGGGACCTCCACAGGGATCTCATCCCCGCCATAGCGGATAGCGCCAAAGCCGGGCGTGTCCGCATGCAGGCTG
>CAMJHU010000308.1 GCA_946405565.1 uncultured Clostridia bacterium | reverse complement strand
TGCCGCCAACGCCGGTCTCGTCAAATGCGGCGTCACATGGGGCTTCCGCTCCGAACAGGAACTGCGTGACGAGGGTGCGGATTTCATCGCCCATACGCCGCAGGATATCGCGGACATTGCCCTCGGACAGACAGGAGGTTCTCCCCAATGAAGAAACGCTTGCTTCGCCTGACCGCGCTTTTACTGACCATTGCCCTGTCGGCGGCGGTGCTGGCCTCCTGCATTACGATGAAATACGCGGTCACTCCCCGCACCTTCCATCACACCTCTCCTATCGTCCCCAACCCCATGAAGGGATTTGTGTCGGTATTTAACGAGGATGACCCTGACAAAGCCAACCCTTCCTTCTCGCTGGAATACATCGGACTGAAATTCAGCAGTGTGTATCATATTGAGAACGGTGTTTCCTCCATCGACTGCGAATATATAGACAGTCTGCTGCATAAAGTCAATTCCCGCGGCAATACCGTTATTTTCCGGGTCGTTATGCTCGACCCCAATAAACTCTATGAGGGAACCCACGGTCTTTTCCTGCCCCAAGAACTGTATCAAACCCTGAAAACCGACGGCAGGATTTATGCCGACCCGCTCAATAACGATACCATTGAGTATCCCGATTTTAATGACGAACATCTCATCGCCGCTATGATTGACTTCGTGGAACAGTTTGCCGCGGTCTATGACGGTCATCCCGGCATTGCCGCCATCCAGATGGGTCTTTACGGCTCATGGGGCGAATGGAACATGAGCAATTGTTCCGACACGCGCTGCGTTATGACTAACCCCAACCTCAACCGCCTGATTGAAGCCTTTACCGAATCCTTCACCCAAACCAAGCTCATGGCGCGCAACCCATCTCTCGGCAACGCCAACCGCTACGACATCGGCTTCCACGACGATAACTTCCTTTTCAATTCCTCCGATTTCCACACGCAGAACAAGGCATGGAAAAACCTGCTCGAACAGGTAGACCCCTCCTACGGCACGCTCCAGCAGTTCTATGATTTCATGGACGGTCAGAACGGGAATTATATGCCTATCTGGGATAAATGGGAAACCCAGATGTTCGGCGGAGAACTGTCTGGCTTTATGTACAACCCGCCCTTCGGACCGCTCTGGAGCGGCACCGAGCGCGAAGCGCTGGATTACTGCATCAGGCAGTTCCATATGTCGTGGCTGATGGGCTGCGGTCAGGGCGGACTCCCCAAGAAGGACGCCCCCGAATACGCCTCGTATGAAGCCGTCTCCGCCTCCTTTGGCTATGATATCGCCATCGCCAAGGTGGAAGCCAAGGAACGCACCGGCAAAATTATCACCACCTTCACCAACTATGGCGTGGCTCCTTTCTATTATAATTGGGTGCCGGAATACCAGCTTCTCGACTCCCTCGGCAATGTGACCTACACCTGCTGCGACACCGACTTCCGGCTCTCGGAGGTGCTTCCGCAATCGCAGGTTGACAGCGTGTTTTTCATTCCCGACGAGACCATTCCGGGCGACTACACCCTCCGCGTACGTTTTATCAATCCCGCCGAAACCCTTTCCGAAAAGGCAAAGCCGCTCCTGCTCTCCAATGACAACGCACTGGAAAACGGCGTCTATGAGCTGGCAGCCATCACCGCTCAGTAACGCTTCTCAAACACGCCTCTCTCAACCCAATCTCCCTGAACCGTCAAAACCGTGCAGGGAGATTGTTTTTTCCCCTTCCCGCTTGACGGTCATAGCGCCATATGGTATACTATAAAAAGAAGGGAAGCGATACCCATGGCAGAAGAACGAAAAATCAATCGGGAATACAAAGACCGATTGTTCCGGTTTATCTTTGGCAATCCCGACAAAAAAGAGTGGACATTGAGCCTTTACAACGCCATGAACGGTTCTCACTACACCGACCCCGAAGCCATTACCCTCCACATGATTGAGGACGCTGTGTACATGGGCATGAAAAACGATGTATCTTTCCTGATAGCGGATACCTTCAACCTGTACGAGCATCAGTCCAGCTTCAATCCCAATATGCCCATGCGGTTTCTGATTTACGCGGGGATGCTGTATGACAACTATATCGAAACCCACAGCGAATATCATCGTTACAGTTCGGTGCAGCAGAAGGCGCCCACGCCCAGATGCGTCTGTTTCTACAACGGCGCCAAGCAGATGAGCGATATCGTCACATTGCGTCTGTCCGACGCATTCACCCCCGGTTCGGAGCCGGATATTGAAGTCCGGGTGACGATGATCAATATCAATTACGGTCACAACAGCGAGCTTCTGGAAGGCTGCCGACCGCTCAGAGAATATTCCTGCTTCGTTCACGAAACACGCACCCATCAGAAAGAATTGGGGTCACTGGAGAAAGCCATTGACGCCGCGATAGAGAAGTTCCCGGACGATTCACTCATCAAGCCGTTTTTAGTGGCAAACCGATCGGAGGTAAAGAGTATGTTTATCACGGAGTACGATGAAGAAAGAGCCTTCGCGGAACAGAGAGAAGATGCCCGCGAAGAAGGCAGAGCGGAAGGCAGAGCGGAGGGCAAAGCTGAAGGCGCATTGCTGATGCTGTTCGGGCTGGTGAAAGACGGTCTGCTGTCTTTAGCACAGGCTGCTGAACGTGCGCATATGTCCGAGTCTGATTTTAAGCTTCAGATGGAACAGATGTAAGCAACTGATGCGGTTTTTTCAAAAAAATAAAAAGTAACGTAAAGGCGGCGTATTCCTGCTTAATAAGGATTACGCCGCCTGACTCATTCATCAGTCATTTGAATTACGCATTCATTTTTTTATATCCCCAATAGCCCAGACCGCAAAGCAGCAGCGCCGCCGTCACAGTAATAAGTACATAGTGGGGGCTGTCGGTCTTATGGTTGACAGTGAGATCGGGACAATCGGCAAAAGCGCCGTCCATCTCCGCGCTCACCGGTACCACCACATGACGCAGACCGGTACAGCCCGCAAATGCCGGTCCCAGATAGATCAGACCACTCGGCAGCGTCAAATTCCGAAGCGCGCTGCACTCGCTGAAGCCGCTGTTGATATACAGCACCGAATCGGGTAATTCCAGCACTTCCACAAAGGAACATTGGTCAAACGCGCCGTCAATCGTCACCACGCCCTTGGGAATGTGAATGCGGGTCAGCATACGGCTTCCGTCAAAAACGTCGCCCAGATAGGACAGTCCGGTGGACCATTGGATATCCGCCAGCGAAGAACAGCCGTTAAACGACCAATAACCGATCGTTTTAACATTACTGGGAAGCGTAATGTCTTTCAGCTTTGCACAATCCTTAAAAGTCCGGGCGCCGATCTCAGCCACATTATTCGATAACTTGACCCTTTCAAGCTTAGCACAGTTACAAAAAGCATCATCTCCGATAGATGTTACACTGTCAGGAATAGAAATAGAAGTAAGTTGGCATGTGGGGGAACTG
>CAMJHU010000307.1 GCA_946405565.1 uncultured Clostridia bacterium | reverse complement strand
GGATGTGTCGTTTATCTCGCTGACGCTGGTGGTACCGGTCGTACGGACACTGCTTCGGGACGGCGGTGAGATCATGTGCCTGATCAAACCGCAGTTTGAGGCTGGCAAAGGAAAAGTCGGCAAGAAAGGCGTGGTGCGTGACCCAGTCATTCACCGCGAGGTGATTGAAAAGATACTTGCGCTGATGGAGAAACAGCATTTTCAGGTGCTGGGACTGGACTATTCGCCCATCAAAGGACCGGAGGGCAACATTGAATATCTGATTTACGCGCGGAAAGAGGACGCGGAGACATCTGTCGGTCAAGAGGAGGAGAGCCGACAGTTTGACGCGGCAGCGCTGGTAGAGGCATCTCACACGGCGCTGGGCGGATGAAAAGGCGTTTGAAGAGAAAGGGTGTCAGATGAGAGGGGGAGAAACGGAATGAATTTGCTCATTACGCCCAACAACGACAAGCCGGATATCTATCAGAATACGCTGCGGCTCTGCCGTAAGCTGCATGAACTGGGGTGTGCCGTGTGGATGACCGCTCCCGACTACGAGATTTACCGCTATCACTGCGACCGATGGAGTGAAGACGTCGGGGAACTGATGACCGAATGCGACGCGGTGATTGCCATCGGCGGGGATGGAACCATCCTGCGCAGTGCCACGAGCGCGTCGGTGTACGACAAGCCGGTGCTGGGGCTGAATCTGGGACGGCTGGGCTTCATGGCAGGTCTGGAGTTTTCCGAACTGGATTTGATCTCCCGGCTGGTGACCAAGGAATACGCCATCCAGCGGCGCATGATGCTGGATGTGACGGTGAATCAGAACGGGCGGTGTCAATACCGCAATATCGTGCTGAATGACGCGGTGCTTTCACGGGGGACGACCTCCCATATCATTGATTTCAGCGTGATGCACAACGACAACGTCTGCCTGCAATATCGCGCCGACGGGCTGATTTTTTCCACGCCCACAGGCTCGACTGCATATTCGCTGTCGGCGGGCGGACCGGTGGTAGACCCGGCGGTCAAGAGTATTATCCTCACGCCGATTTGTCCCCACTCGCTGTGTGACCGTTCCATCATCTTTGCGAGTGACGCGACACTGGACATTGCTCCTGTCATTACGCGGGATAACGAGGTTTTTCTGAATATGGACGGAGACAGCTACTATCGGTTGGAAGCCGGCTGTACGATTCACATCAAGAAATCTCGTCAAAATGCTAAGTTTATCATTATTAAACAAAACAGTTTTACAAGCGTTTTTACGCAGAAAATGTCACTGGAATGAGAGTGACAGTGAAGGACGGGATCGTTTTTGAAGAACGCAAGACACAGAAAGATTCTGGACATCATCAGGGAGAACGACGTGGACACGCAGGAAAAATTGATGGCGCTGTTGGCTGAGCAGGGCTATCATGTGACCCAGGCGACTATCTCGCGTGACATCAATTATCTGAGGCTGGTCAAGATTCCCACCGGGACGGGGAGCAGCCGTTATGCCGAAACCGGTGGGGAACACACCCTCAATGCGGAGAAGTTTTTTCAGCTTTTCGCCGATAACGTTGCTTCCGTGGCGCGGGGGCAGAATATGGTGTGCGTGAGGTGTCTGACCGGCATGGCGCAGGGGGTGTGCGCGGCGTTTGACAAGCTGGCGTGGGAGAATATTGTCGGCACACTGGCGGGAGAGGACACTATCTTTGTACTTTGCCGTACGGAGAAGGACGCGCAGGCCTTGACCGAAGAAATGGAAAAGCTTCTCGGCGTATCCATTCGCTGAGATGATGGATAGAATATCACGGTGCAACAAAAAACATCAGGTGAGAATACTTCATGATCAGTAAACTGTATATTGAAAATATTGCTGTGATCGAACGGGCAGAAATTGATTTTCATAAGGGATTTAACGTGCTGACGGGAGAAACCGGCGCGGGCAAGTCCATTTTGAAAATCAATTTCTGCCCGTTCGATCACAGCAATATTTTCAATATATAGTTTACTGGGTCAGCGTACCAGCCGCGAATTGATTCGCACGGGAGCGGACAAAGCGTTTGTCAGTGCGACATTTGAAGGCATTTCGACCTCCACTGCGGAGGTGCTTTCCACGCTGGGAGTGGAGCCCAGCCAAGAGGACGGGGGTTGTTTGCTGCTCCAGCGGGAGATTCGCGCAGATGGGCGCGGAAGCGTCAGAATCAATGACCGTCCTGCCACGCTGTCACTGCTGCGCAGTGTGGGCCGGGAACTCATTCATATTCACGGACAACACGAAAATCAGGCGTTGCTCTCCACCGACCGCCATATGAAATATCTCGACAGCATGGGTGGGTACGCTGATAGGCTTCGTGCCTATGCCGCCCTCTATCGGGAATACAGCGATACGCTGCGGGAGTGGAAGCAGTCCCGTGTGGACGACGCCGAAAAGGAACGGCGCATGGATATGCTCCGCTATCAGATTGAGGAACTGGAAAACGCGTCGGTAACGGTGGGGGAGACAGAATCATTAAAGCAGCGGCGGGAGAGAATCGTGAATGCCGAACGTGTGGAACAGGCGCTTCGCGCGGTTTCCGCGATGATCGGCGGGGGAGAGGACTATGACGGCGCCCAGTCCATGATTGAGCGCTGCTGCGAAGAACTTTCCCCGCTGTCGTCGCTGGTGCCTGCCACGGTGAATCTGTGCGAACGGCTGCGAAGTCTGGGGTACGAATTGGAGGATGTGGCAGCGGAGATCGCCACGCTTCGTGAAGACAGCGAATTCAGTCCGTATGAATTGGACGAAATCGAAACCCGGCTGGAAACGCTTACGAAAATACGCCGTAAGTACGGCGATGAGCAGGAAGCGCTCGATTATCTGGCGCGAGCGAGGACGGAACTTGACGCGATGGAGCGTTCGGACGAACGGCTGGAGGAACTGGCGCAGCAGGCACGGGCGCTTCACCGTGAGACAGCGAAGGCTGCCGGGGAGATCACGTCGCTCCGCCGTGCGGCTGCTGAAAAATTCTGTGAGGCGGTGGGCAATGAACTCGCTTTTCTCGATATGCCCCGTGTGAAGCTGGCGGTGGACATTCAGCCCTGTGAACTGGGTTCCAATGGTGCGGATACAGTGGAATTCCTCATCTCCGCCAATCCCGGCGAACCGCCCAAGCCTTTGGGCAAGATTGCGTCGGGCGGCGAACTCAGCCGTATCATGCTGGCTATTAAAACCGTGCTGGCGGATATTGACGACATTGATACCATGATATTTGATGAGGTGGATACCGGTATCAGCGGACGTGCCGCGTACAAGGTGGGCGTCAAACTGCGTGAAGTGTCCCGCAGCCGTCAGATCATCTGTATCACCCATCTGGCACAGCTCGCCGCACAGGCGGATACCCATCTGCTCATTCAGAAGAATGTGGAGGGGGGACGTACTTTCACCTCCGTCCGACCGCTTGCCTTTGCCGAGCGGCGGGCCG
>CAMJHU010000306.1 GCA_946405565.1 uncultured Clostridia bacterium | reverse complement strand
CGCCCTCAGCAGCAGCGAAGGACTCGTGACCTGCGAGGAATGCGAAGCACTCGGTATCCTCTTCGAGCAGCATCTTGCCGAGGTTGCCGTGACCCAGACCCACCTTACGGCGGTCGGCGACGGAACCGGGAATGCAGAAGGACTGGAGACCTTCGCCAATGGCGGCGGCAGCTTCGGAAGCCTTGCGGCAGCCCTTCTTGATGGCGATGGCAGCGCCGACGGTATAAGCCCACTTGGCATTCTCAAAGCAGATGGGCTGAATGTTCTCTACCATGTGATACACGTCAAGACCCGCGTCCTTGGTGATCTTCTCGGCTTCCTCAATGGAAGAAATGCCGTATTCGGCGAGCTTGGCGAGAATCTGTTTTTCTCTTCTGTCATAGGATTCAAATGTGATGGCCATAGTAACGTTCCTCCTCGGTAATTATTCTTTTCTCGGATCGATGCATCTGACGGCGTCCGCCACGCGGCCATACTGACCGGAAGCCTTCTTGAGCGCGGTGTTGGCATCGTCGCCCGCCTTGATGAAGTCCATCATCTTGCCGAAGTTGACATACTTGTAGCCAATGATCTCGTCGTCTTCATCGAGCGCAACCTCGGTGATATAGCCGTCGGTGAGTTCGAGATAGCGGGGTCCCTTGGCAACCGTGCCGTAGGTCGTGGCAACCATCGAACGGGCGCCCTTGCCGAGATCTTCAAGACCGGCGCCGATCTGAAGACCGCCCTCAGAGAACGCGCTCTGGGTACGACCGTAGACGATCTGGAGGAACAGCTCTCTCATGGCAGTGTTGATAGCGTCGCACACGAGGTCGGTGTTGAGCGCTTCCATGACGGTCAGACCGGGCAGAATCTCCGCCGCCATCGCAGCGGAATGGGTCATGCCGGAGCAGCCGATGGTTTCCACGAGCGCTTCCTGAATCACGCCGTCCTTGACGTTAAGCGAGAGCTTGCAGCCGCCCTGCTGGGGAGCACACCAGCCGATACCGTGGGTATAGCCGGAGATGTCCTTGACCTCGCGCGCCTGAACCCATTTCGCCTCTTCGGGAATGGGTGCGGCACCGTGGTGAACGCCCTGATGAACCGTACACATGTCTCTAACTTCTTTTGAATAGATCATGAAGATCTTCCTCCTTGCATTTAATAAATCAGCGCTCCGCAGCACCGCGAGGGTGTGAGTCAAAGCGAAAATTTCTGCGATTCAATTTTATCAAAAATGTGGCGGTTTGTCAATAGCCTGCCCCCATTTTGCACCAAAATCCCATGCAGAATCACACGCCGGAGATTTCAGGCGGCATCGCGGCAGCTTTCCGCCAACTGGTGCAGGTCGGTCACAAAGAGAGCGTACATCGCCTTAAGGTCATCGGTGGATATCCGCTTCATCATGCGGCGGTAATCCGCCTCGTCATCGGGGCTGTGGGCGGAAAATTCCGTCGCGGTAAAGCTCACCCGCCAGTCAAAATCCTCCCCGCGGAGCCGGACACTGAGCAGCGATTCGGAAGAAACCGTCAGCGAAAGTGAAGTATATCCAAAATCTTCCACAGCGGGCGCGTATTTGATCACCGTAAAATCGCCCACGGTGTCATCCACAAACTGGAAAATCACCAGTTCTTCGTCCACCTGCCGCCGCAGCGCCACGTCCTGCGTGTACCCTTCGGCGGGAAGATACCCGCAGGCGGCAAAATCCTCGCGATGATCGGCATATCCCGCCAGCAGCGTATGACGCAGCGACATCAGCTCCGACGCTTCGGAAGCGTCGGAACTCACCGTACCGGATGACGACGCGGTTCCTTCACTGCTGCCGCCGAATTTTTCTCTGACACGTCCCCCGATAAACAGCAGCAGTGTGATAATGATTAACACACCCACCGTCGGCATCAGAATCTTATCAAAGAAGCGGTTCATATTCGCCACTTTGTCAATGCCCTTTTGTTCCTTTTCGCTGTATTTCATGATGGTTCCTCCGCCGGATTGTCCGTCATGGCGCAATCCGTCCGTCCAACAGCATCCGCACGAATTCCGTATCCCGCCGCTGCCACGCCTGCGTATGCAGGCTGTCATTAACAGCTACAATGCGTTCCGGCGTCTCCCAGACCGGATGAAATCCTTTGGCAATTTCGCTGTCGGTCATATGGGTTTCCACCGTTTCGTCCTCCACATCGCAGAAGTAAAAATAAGAGTGGCAGACATATTTGATGCCCTTCTGGAATACATCTTCCCGAAGCTCCAGAATCTCGCCAATGGGCGTGACGCTTTCGGGAACCACCAGCAGACCGGTCTCCTCCCGCACTTCCCGCAGCAGCGTATCCACATGGCTTTCGCCGTTCTCCACGCCTCCGCCGGGAATCTTGAATTCCCCACGTCCGCTGCACTGCATTGCCATTCTGCCGTCCCGCAGAATCACCGCCCGCACGGTATGTTTTTCCCATACAGGCATTTCGTCGGTGTAATTCTTCTCATCCATCGTCAGGAGTAACTTCATACCGCAGCACCTCTTTATGCGCAAGTCCTCAGGCTGTCAGAAGAAAAAACAATGTTCAGGCGGACATCGCCGCCGCGTTACCGATTTCTCCGGGAACGCTCCGAACGGTCGCGGTCGCGGCGCCGGTCGGAGGAAATACCGCCGTAGCCGTCGTCGGTATTCCGATTCACATTGCCGCTGAATTTGCCGAAAACGGTGTCTTCCTCTTCGTCAAATGTGGGCGATGCCGGAACCGTCGCCCGTCGGCGGGAGGTTCCGCTGCTCTCCCGCGACAGAAACAGTGAGGGATAGTCGTCATCGCTGTCGTCACTGCCGCCGGCAAGATCGGATACGCGCGCCGAACCCGCTATGATGCGGCTGAAATCGTCGCTGCTCATGCGGCGGGAACCGACGTTTTTATCGCCTGCGGCAGTATCACGGTAAGTGTCGAAAAAGCCGCCCCCAAAACCGCTGCCCACAGTGGGCGCGTCGGCATAATCATCATCGGACGGCGCGGAAGCCGACATGGGCTTGGTATAGAAACCGTCGTCATTGTCATAGCCTTCATACTCGTCCTCCGGTTCGGTTTCCGCTTCCTGCCGGCGGGTACGGGGACGGTAGCCGTAAAAGTCGCCGGCGTCATCGTCATACAGATCGGGCTCCCGCCGCTTGGGACGGGGCTTGTCCGCCATCCGTGAGGGATGCGCGCCGTTTTCCGTCTGCTTCATGCACAGAATATAGCCGCACGCCATTCCCGCCGCGAAAACCACCGCCGCGCCCAGTACGACCGCCGCTACTTTGCCGCCGGTTCCGCCGGCTGCGGAGGAACGGCTGATGGCGCCGGTATTGGCGCCGACCACAAACTGCGAGGATTCCTCCTCGGACGAAACCTCCTCAGACGATACACCCTCATTGATGCGGATAATCTCGATTTCCTTGTCATAAATCGGCGTCCATGTCACGTTCTTGCCGCGGGCATTATACGCATGGTC
>CAMJHU010000305.1 GCA_946405565.1 uncultured Clostridia bacterium | reverse complement strand
GATGGGACTTTCCCTGACCGCCTGCGGCAAGGACGATAAAAAAACCGGATCCGGACACACCAATCAGACCATTCTGATCGGCGGCGACGACACCGATCAGACCGCCGCCGGCGGCAAAACCACCTGGTACACCGCCGCCGCGGGTGAAGAGGGTGACGATGACGAAAATTTCACCACCACCACGACCACCAAAACCACCAAAAAGAAAACCACTACCAAAAAAACCACCACAACCACCAAAACGACGACAAAAACCACCACCGCTACCACCACGACCACCAAAACCACCATCGGCACTGTCATCGCACCCGAGCAGGATAATTCCTATAAGATCGTTACCAAGAAATACACCTCCGACGACGGGAAGATCAAGTATCAGTATCCGCAGATCACGGGGCTTTATGACGAAACCATGCAGGGCTTCTACAATAAGCTCTTCAAGAACGACTTGAAAGCGGCAGTCGCGGATATCGGTGCGGGGACGCTCACCATGAAGTTTGACGTGAAGCGCAAGACAAAGGATCAGCTCAGCATTGTATTCTACGGCGGCGTTTTCTATGACGGCGCGGCACATCCCTTCGGCTATGCCTATGCCTACAATATCGACCTCGCGACGGGCGAAACGTTCGTGCCGTCGGAACAGATCAGCATGGATAAGGCGGCGGACGCGATTCTCGCCGATAAGTGGACGCTCGTGGGACACGCCGACGGCGTGACCAAGCAGCATATTGTGGATTATTTCAGCCAGTTCAGCGAGGATTCCATGAAGAGTACCATCACCGAATCCAAGGTCATCTCTGTCCGGCGGGACGATAATGGCGGGTATTCCGTGAAGGGACAGAATGTCTGCCGTTCGTATCTCGACAGTGACGGCGAGCCGGTGCTGATTGTGGAGGTCAACCACGCGCTGGGCGATTATGCCGAAGTCAAGCTGGCATAACAAATAAAGCCCGTAATTAGCCGCGAAGCGGCGCGGGGTTCAGGGGGTAAGCTCCCTGGCAGGGGTCCGGGGGCAGCGCCACCGGCAGGGACCGGGGCAGCGCCCCGGCAGGCAGGCGGAAGCCTGCCGAGCGAATCGCGCCCAGACAATCAACGGGAAACGGCGAATCCGGAAAAGGAACCCCATAAAAGCAAGACCCGCCCAGAATCACAACGGGGAAGGGCGAATTCAAAAAAACCCAACCCATTCTCAAAGATAAAACGTATGCCGACGGAATCAACCACCATTCCGTCGGCATTTGTGACGGACGAAAGGACGGATATCATGATACGCACCTCACTGTGTTATCTGGAACAAAACGGCTGCTACCTGATGCTGCTGCGCAACAAGAAAGCGCATGACGTCAACGAAGGCAAATGGATTGGCGTCGGGGGCAAGCTCGAACCGGGCGAGACGGCGGAGCAATGCGCTGTCCGTGAAATCCGGGAGGAAACCGGGCTCACGGTGCACGACCTCACCCCGCGCGGCATGATTTATTTCCACGCCGAGGGCTGGGAGAGTGAGGAAATGGCACTCTTTACCGCGACCCATTTCTCCGGAGAACTGACCGATTGCGACGAGGGAGAACTGCGCTGGATGGACAAACAGGCGGTGATGGAACTGAATCTGTGGGAGGGCGACCGGATTTTTCTGAGGCTGCTCATGGAGGACGCACCCTATTTTGAGATGACGCTGCGCTATCGCGGCGAGGAACTGTATCAGGTGATCGTGGACGGGCAGGAGCGGGAACTGCCCGCTTGTCATTTTCTTTGAAAAAAACGGGGATTCAGCGCCGTGATTGGGCAAAAGGCTGAATCTCCGTTTTTTTGTTTTTTTGGTTAAATTTTTAGGGGGTTGTCTCTTGCAATAGCGGGGGAAAAGTGGTAGAATATCCTAGTTGTGTTTCAGGAACCGACAGAAGCAATTCCCGTCGGCGCCTGAACGATACGCAAACCAATCTGTGAAGAAGAGGAGAGAGTTTTCGGATGGCTACGAAGTACATATTTGTCACCGGCGGTGTGGTTTCGGGTCTGGGTAAAGGGATTACGGCGGCGTCGCTGGGACGGCTGCTCAAGGCGCGCGGCATGAAGGTCACGATGCAGAAGCTGGATCCGTATCTGAATG
This sequence comes from uncultured Clostridia bacterium, assembly GCA_946405565.1. Lineage (GTDB taxonomy): Bacteria > Bacillota > Clostridia > Oscillospirales > Acutalibacteraceae > RUG762. The sequence continues at coordinate 1,366 of CAMJHU010000305.1, read as the reverse complement.
TCGATCCGGGTACGATGAACCCGATTCAGCACGGCGAAGTATTCGTCACCGACGACGGCGCGGAAACCGATCTGGATCTGGGTCACTATGAGCGCTTCATCGACGAAAGCCTGAACCGGAGCAGCAACGCTACCTCCGGCAAGATTTATCACAATGTCATCTCCCGCGAGCGCCACGGCGATTACAACGGCGGCACCGTGCAGGTGATTCCCCATGTGACGCAGGAGATCATCAACGTCATCGCGGCGGGCAAGGAAGGCGTGGACGTGGCGCTGGTGGAAATCGGCGGCACCGTGGGCGACATCGAAAGCCAGCCCTTCCTCGAAGCCATCCGGCAGTTTTCCACCATTGTGGGCAAAAGCAACTGCCTATTCATCCATGTGACCCTGCTGCCCTATCTCGCCGCCAGCAAGGAACACAAGACCAAGCCCACCCAGCATTCGGTCAAGGAACTGCTGAGCATCGGCATTCAGCCCGATATCATCGTGCTGCGTGCTGAGCAGCCCTTTGACCCCAAAATCAAGCAGAAAATCGCACTGTTCTGCAATATCAGCGAGAAGAACGTCATTGCCAATCTCGATCTGCCGCTGCTCTACGAAGCGCCGCTCTTCCTCAAAAAGGAAGGTCTGGACGAGTGCGTGTGCAATTATTTCGGCTTTGATGTGAACGGCAAGCAGGATCTGTCCGACTGGATGGAAATGGTGGAAACCGCCAAAAACCTCAAAGATTCGGTGCGTATCGCGATGGTGGGCAAGTACACCGCGCTGCACGATTCCTATATCAGCGTCGTGGAGGCACTCAAGCACGGCGGCTTCGGCAACAAGGTGGACGTGGAAATCAAATGGGTCGAATCCGATACCATTACCGAGAGCAATGTCTTCCAGGAGCTGGGCGATGTGGACGGTATTCTGGTGCCGGGCGGCTTCGGCGACCGCGGCATCGAGGGCATGATTGTCGCCGCCAACTACGCCCGCACCAACAATATCCCCTATCTGGGCATTTGCCTGGGTATGCAGATCGCGATGGTCGAATTTGCCCGCAACGTCCTCGGTTTCCGCGACGCCAACAGCGTGGAATTTGACCCCGATTCCAATCACCCCGTCATCGACCTGATGCCGGAGCAGCGCGAGGTCAAGGACAGAGGCGCCTCCATGCGTCTTGGCAAGTGTTCCTGTCGGCTCAAGCCCGGCACCAAAGTGGCGGCGTGCTACGGCTCCGAACTCATCGAAGAACGCCACCGCCATCGCTATGAAGTCAACAATCTGTACCGCGCCGAATATGAGGCAAACGGTCTGGTCGTGGCGGGACAGTCGCCTGACGGACGCATTGTGGAAATGATCGAGCTGCCCGAACCTCTGGGGTATGT
>CAMJHU010000304.1 GCA_946405565.1 uncultured Clostridia bacterium | reverse complement strand
TGATGATCATTGAACTGCTCGGCACATGGGGATTCGGCGTGCCGCTGGCGCTGCTCGGCGCGTATGTCTGGAAATTTTCCATACCGCTGGTGTATTTTATCCTCTCGATGGAGGAATGTGTACGGCTGCTGTTGACTTGGATTGTCTTTATCAGAAAAAACTGGATGAAGAAGCTGTGAGGTGTTTTTTTATTATCGCTGCGATTTTCAAAAGAGGGGAGAGAATGGTATGTGGTCTGAACACAAGGTGAGAATCAAAGACATCGCCGAGGAATTGGGATTGAGTACGGCGACCGTATCCAATGTGCTCCACGGCAAAACACAGAAGATTTCCGACAGAACCGTCAAGGCGGTAGAGCAGAAACTGGAAGAACGCGGCTATATTCCCGATATGGCTGCCACCCTGCTCGCCCGCAACAATTCGCGTATTATCGGCGTAGTGGTCAACGATCACCCCAAGTACGAAGGACACGTTTTTGAGGATTCGTTCATCTCGGCGGCTATCAATTACCTGTCGGACGAAACCGAGGCAAACGGCTATTTTATGATGCTCAAAAAGGCAAAGAAAATCACTGAGATTGTCGCCTTTGCCTCTATGTGGAATCTGGACGGAGTGGTGGTGATCGGCTTCTGCGAGGACGAATATCAGGATTTGCGCGACAGAATCCGCGTTCCGTTCGTGATTTACGACGGGTTCCTGGACGAGCAGAACCGCTTCGGCAATCTCACGATTGACGATTTCGGCGGCGGCAGACAGGCGGGGCAATATCTGAAAGAAATGGGACATCGCCGTGTACTTTGCGTTGCCGACAACGAGATTTGCATGGATTACCTGCGCTATCAGGGTTTGTGCGAGGGATTAGGCGTCAAAGCGGACTTTATGAAAATTCCGATGCAGGTTGCCGAAAGGGAGTCGTTTTATCAGGAACGATTTCAAACGCTGAAAAACTACACCGCTATTTTTGCCGTATCGGATTTTTACGCGCTGGAACTGATGCGCTTCTTGCAGCGAAACGGCGTGCGTATTCCAGACGAACTTTCCGTCATCGGCTTTGACGGCAGCCAGGAAGCACGGAATGCCCTGCCGAAGCTGACGACCGTCGCACAGGACAATTCCCTTCGGGCAAGGACGGCTATTCATCTGCTTATGGAAATGATCAACGGTGAAACAGACGCACAAACAGTTTGTATTCCCGTAAAGCTGTACATCGGAGACAGCGTGAAGGACTTGACAGATGGCGCATAGAAACAACGATTTACAAAAAGGAGATTGTTGACAGGGAATCGTCGCTGTGCTATCATAATCATAGAATAACACAAGGGGGATCATTATGAAAACAATGGTAAAAATCGTATTATGCCTAGCACTGTTGCCGGTTCTGCTGCTGGCGGCGTGCGAGGATAAGCCGACGGCGGCTATGGTCAAACTGAAAACCGAGAGCGAACTCCGGCAGATTGCGGAGGAAGAATGCCCGCCCTGCTCCTTTGTACGCATGGAGCGCAAGTTGAATGAAAACATCTGCTAATTTTACTGATGACGCATGCGGTTTTGAATTTACGATTACCAGCCGCGCCCATAAGCCGAAAATCGGCTATATCGAAAGCACTTACAACCACTGGGAGCAGTGCTATTACGATTATGTCTGGGATACCACCAATGCGCGTGCCGAGGCGATTGCGAAACAGGCGGGTTTCACCCTCGAAAAAGAAGATCAGCCGCCTATCCGCCCCTATGCCGAACTTCACACCGACCGCACGATGGAGCAGATTGCCGACGGAATGACAAAACTCGGGCATCTCGTCAAGAACGCGGACGTTCATCACAAATATGATCATTGTGAACTGTGGGCGAAACATTATGACAGCGAAAAAGACATCTGGATGAACTATGCGTTTTACCGTTTTAAGGACGACGTCATTGATCTGGACGAAAATAAGGACATTTACTACTACATGGATAACGCCGAGGAACAACTGGGTGTGAAGTGTATCTTTGAGCGCAAGACGCAGATGAAAGGAAACGAAATCCCCGGACTTTCCTCGCATGAGTACTATGACGATGACGACGCAAACCGCGTCATGGACGTTTACTTCTTCCACACCGAATCCGGCGAAAAGAAACTGATTGCCGTTTTTCAGGTAGCGCAGAATGTGTATTATATTGCGGACGCGGCGTGATTTTCTCTCCACCATTGTTATTGTTGACATAGTAATGAAAAGTGTGGTATGATTTTTATAGCTGAGTGAGAAGGGATTATGAAGAAGAAGCTGTATTATATGAGATTTTTTCGCTGATGACACCCAAACTTGATGAAATGTTAGGATGCAATGGCGTTCTTACGAAAGCTCCCATATATGCAGTTGAAAGAATCAAAGCAATCAAAAATACAAGCTTTACAAAATCAGAACATATGTTGATAGGAAAAACCGGTTATGCCTATGACGGATATTGGATATTCAAATAAGTTTTTTCACGGAGAATAAATTCATGATTTAAAGATTCATAAAACGGAGGAAAATGAAAATGAAAAAAGCGCTGAATCAAACGGACAATGAAACAATAATCAAGCAAGACCGCGCGGTGTTCAAAACTGTTTTAGCAACCGCGGTACTGCTTCTCTTTTTTTTTCGCACAGGGCGCGGTCGTAATAGTAAATAATGTAGAAGGCGAGGCGTCTGCCGTTATCCGCGGCATGATAATCGCTTTGGCTTCTGTCGCCGCGATAGTTTTTTCTCTGATAAAGCATAAAAGCCTGACGCCTTTTGGATTCCGAAAGCCGGAAAAAGGCTCATCAAAGAACCTGCTGTACTTTATCCCGCTGCTCGTGATAGCACTCAGCGCTCTTGTGTGTGGGATAGATATCGGGAAAGGCAGCGTATATCTGATCTCGAACCTGTTCCTCGCGCTGACTGTGGGACTTGCGGAAGAAATATATTTCAGAGGCATTATATGCAATATGTGGCTGAGGCAAAGCAAAAAAAAGGCGGTTGTAATCTCATCCGTCCTTTTCGGTCTGTGCCATCTGATGAATATTATGGGTGGCGCAGGTATTGCGGAAACTGCCTTGCAGATATGCTTCGCTTTTGCTTACGGCATAGCGTTCGCACTTATTTTCGCCAGAAGCAGAAGCATATGGCCGTGCGTGCTGCTTCACGCTTTTCACGATCTGTGTTCGTTTGTTAGTCCCGACGGTTCTTTGTGTTTGAATGTTTTTATCGGTGCTTTCCAGTTTGTTCTTTTGGTTGCGTATATAATTGTTATTATCCGTAAAGACAAATGAGAGATTATGCATCGGGTTATTCGATAATCGTGAGTATGATGTGAATTTGCTTGAAGAGTATATTGAGTATGTAAAAAATGAGATTCCTCATAACAGGGAGCGGTTTACAAGTACGTATGATGCCGGTTCAGACTGACCTGTTTTAGAGCCTGTTCAGTATCTCCACGTGTGCGGATGGCGCCCGCTGCTTTAGCAGC
>CAMJHU010000303.1 GCA_946405565.1 uncultured Clostridia bacterium | reverse complement strand
CCACGACGTACTCCATCTCGCGCTGCGCAAACATCTGGGCGCGCACCAGACGGCACAGTCCCGGCCATGACAGAATACCCAATATCACCATGATGATATACATTCGCTGTTCCACCGTCACCTTGGTACCCATAACCGCGGAAAGAATCATGGCAAAGGGGATAAACGGCATGGAGGAAACCACTTCGGCGATACGCATGATGACCATATCCACCACGCCGCCGAAATAACCGGCGATACCGCCGAGAATGATGCCGATGATCATCTCAATCACAACCGACAATGCGCCGATGGTCATGGTCATCTTGCCGCCGTTGACCAGACGGGCATAGACGTCACGTCCCAGACCATCGGTGCCGAGCAGGAAGCCTTTCAGACCCCATGTGTGAATCTTGCCTTCGGTATCGACCGCGTAATTCTGGAAGGAACCGGTGTACATTTTTTCGAGTTTGACGTCGGTGATATTCTTCGGAACATCGAGCTGCTTATAGCGGTTACTGCCCCAGCAAACCACATTGCCGTCTTCGAGACGCGCCGCGTAATGGTAACGGCCGCCCTCAATTTCCACTACTTTGGAGGAAAATTCCGGCACTTTGTTTTCACCCTTGGTGGAGGCACCCCATACCACCACACTGCCGTCATCCTTGAGCGCTGCAATGGTGTTGCTGCTGCCGGCAATAGCGGTAACGTGGAACGTCGCTTCAAAGGGAATCTTGGTTGCGGCGGTAGAAGCATTATTATTGCCGCAAACCACGCTGCCGTTGTCGGTCAAAAGGACATAGGCGGTATTGGTCAGTGCCGCATCCACCACATGACCGTCCAGTTCGGAAGCTTTATAAGAAAGATCGGCAAAGTTTTCGTTGCCCCAGAGAATCGCGCGATTGTCATCGGTGACCACCAGTGAGAACTGGTCAGAGGCATAAATCTCGCGGATGCCGAATTCATGGGTGCGATTGTTGGTCATGAGTTCGGAGGGAAGGGTTGTCTGGCGCAGACGGTTATTGCCCCATGCGTAAAGCGTGCCCTTGTTGTCCAGCGCGAGAACATGATCGCTGCCCGCCGCCACTTTGACAATTTTGGCTTTACGGACGTTATCCGGCACATCCGCCAGATCAATTACCTTTGTCACCTTGCTTTTGCCCCAGACATAGAGATTGCCTTCTTTATCGGCGCCCACGGAATAATTCCGTCCGACCGCAATATCCGCAACGCCGTTTTTCTGGAGTTCGTTGGGAACATCCATCATATCGTAGCCAGGCGCGACAAACACCAGCGTACTGTCCTGTTCGCCCAGATCCAGCTTGACAAAGTGCGGAGCAATAAAGACGAAGAGTGCAATGACCATAAACACGCACAGTGCCACGACCGACATGGGATTGGAAAAGAAGTTGCGGATCACCATGCGCATCGGACTTTGCATCTGTTCCTCCGCGTAGATATCCATTTCCTTATTCGGGAAGAACAGACGCTTGATCCAGCAGAACAGGAAAAATTCCTTGGTCTGCTTGGCGGAGCCATTGTTGGTGGTTTTGTTCTGATTTTCACTCATGTTCGATGACTCCTTTCTTACTTGTCAATGCGTACACGCGGGTCAACCAGCGTATAGCTGAGGTCGGTCAGCAGCACACCGATCAGGCTGACGAGGGTGTAGAACATCTGCATGGCAAGCACCAGTTCATAGTCGGTGGTGTTGAGCGCCGACCAGTAGAGACGTCCCGTGCCGTTGAGGGCAAATGTCGTCTCGATAACCAGCGAGCCGCCGGTGAAGACGCTGATCATCCAGCCCATGATGGAGGTGGAAACCGGCAGCAGCGCGTTGCGCCACGCGTGGCTGTAAATCACAACCTTTTCCTTCAGACCTTTGGCGCGTGCGGTACGGATGTAATCCTGCGAGAGGGTATCCATCATCGCGGCGCGCACGGTTCTGGTCATGCCCGCCAGACCTGTGAACACCAGCACAATGATCGGCAGCATCATGTAATACATACGGTCGCCGAATTCCGCAATGCCGGTGTAGGTGGAGCCGGGCGTTTTGGCGCCGCCGGTGGGTAAAAGCTTGAGCCACACGGCAAAAATGAAAATAAACAGAATACCGACAAGGTAAGTCGGCAGGCTGTAACCCACGACGGTACCCGCCTGAATCACATTGTCCGACGTCTTGCGGGCATGAACCGCGCAGTAAATACCCAGCGGAATGGTGATGGCAAGGGTGATGATAGTGGAGACAAGGTTGAGAATAATGGTGTTGAGCATGGGCGTACCCATGATATCTACCACGTCGCGCTTATAGCTGATGGAATAGCCGAAGTTGCCTTGCAGCATACCCTCAAATTTACCGTTCACATCCGGCATGAAACCCATCCAGCGGGCGTATCTTTGCAGCAGCGGCGCGTTAAGACCCATCGATTCACGCAGCGCCTGATACTGCCGCTGCCACTCGTCGGGTTTGAGCGATTTACGCAGGGGTTCCATCTGCACCATCGCCGGGTCGCTCGGAATCAGATTGTAGATGGCATACATCATCAGAGAGACGACGAAGAAAACAATAATCAGATATACGATTCGCTTGAGAATGTATTTTTTCATATATCCAATCAACCTCCATTTCTTTTGAGAATTGTTAGTGATTAGTGGTCAGTGGTCAGAGGCTAACCGCTAACCATTAGCCACTAATCACTAATCATAACGCACACAAAGGGTCTCCCGCCTATTGTAAGGAAGGAGACCCTTCGCCGATCAATTAGGCTTTTTTTAGGAAGCCTGAAAATCAGAAATTACTTCGCGCTTTCGCCGACATAATCCGCATACAGGATGGCTCTGTCATAGCTCCAGAACGGACCTTCCTGATAGTTGCTGATGGAGTTCGGATAGATGGTGACATAGATGTTGGAGTACAGCGGCACTCTAGGGAGAATCTCGTTGTAACGGATAACAAACTGCTGCCACTTATCGAGGTAAGTCGCGTAATCGCCGGGCTCAACGCCATAAACCATATCCATGGAGAGCTTATCGAGCTGCTCGTCATAGCAATGGGTGGAATTGTAACCGTCAGCGATATAGTTTTCGTCGGTGGTAAACTCAAAGGAGAAGTCATACACGCCGCCGGACCAACCGGTCGCGAGGTTGAACATATTGTAGGTAGGCACAGAGTAGTCGCCACCAATGCCGTAAGCATCCTGACGATACATATAGTTGAGCAGTTCGGGGAAGGTCATAACATTCTGCTTGATTTCCACACCGGCTTCCTTGGTAGCGGCGCCGTTGGCAAGCATGGTGACAAGAAGGTCAGAAACGGAGTTGCCTTCGGAAGAAGCCCAGTTCAGGGTTGCAGACATGAGAATCTTGTCGCCCTTCTTGACACAGAAGTTGTCATAGTTCAGTGCCTGCTCGGCAGTGACTTCCTTGTAGCGGAGTTCGCCGCTGCCGTCCACATAGTCGCTGCCGTCCTTGTTGTAAACAAAGCCGGCGCTCTTGAGCAG
>CAMJHU010000302.1 GCA_946405565.1 uncultured Clostridia bacterium | reverse complement strand
ATTGTACCGTAGGAATATTCGTCATAGAGTCGTCCCGCCAGTTCCCGCTGCTGCGGCAGTTTGCGTGACTGACAGGCAGGGGTGCCCAGCGCTTCTCTGACTGTTTGTTCAAAATATTCGTCATTGGAAAGCTTGCTGTCCTTGGGCTGACGCAGACGCGCCGTCATCTGGGACTGAATGCTTTTGTCGCCGATTACGTCGCTCCGTCCCGCGAAGGTGGTATTACAGGGAACCACCAATTCACCGTTATTGGAAAAAATATCCGCCATGGAGATTTCCAGCGTGACGTCTGTCCCCGCGATCCGGGCGGTATAATGGGCAAAGGCGCTTTGCCGTATGACCGCCAGCAGCGCTCCCACGCCCAGATATAATAAAACATTGGTGAGCATGGACTTGAGACTGACCCCGAACAGCGACGTATTCGCGCAGAATTCCGCCATCGCGCCGTCCTCCAGAAAGATGTTGACCACCTCAAACGCCGCCAGCGCGGTTCCAAGATAAATGCCCATACGTTTTACCAGCGCTTTGCGCCCTGCCGTAAAGTTTTTCAGAAATACGCGGAATCGGTTCATACCGGAATTGCCTCCCTGCTGTGTGATCGTGATACGTTATTTCTATCATACCACAACCGATGGCAAAAGGCAAGTGATTTATCGACTGCTTTATTCCGCGACCCTGTCTTTGTCCTGTCCGAGCGGCGAATAGAAATCCTTGTCAAACGGTACGGTGTAGGAAAATGTCTCACTGCCCGCTTTGTCCGTCAGCACCAGTTCAAGGCTTTCGCTCACCCGTTTGGCAGTCATGGTAGACGAGTACCCGTTTGCGTAGGTAAAGTCGATGTCATATGCCGACGGAAAGCGCAGCACAAAGACGTTGCCGTATTCCTTGACCTGCTCGCGGTCCTCCGAGGAAGCCAGCCGGATGAATGTCTGGGATATTTCCTCGGTAATCAGAAATTCCTCATCGCCATAATGGGAAAATCCGCCCGATGTGAAATCATACGGTTCGTCGTCATGAATCACCACCACGGTATAGTCATAGGTGATGTCATACATGCCGCTGCCGCGGACGTCGCCGTAATCGCCGGTCTGATTTTTGGAATAGGTGCGGGCATAAATGCCCTTCTCCCCCTTCCGGCACTGCCTGACCCATTTCTTCGCGTCTTTTCCCAGATCAGCCTTGTCCAGCGGAATCACATCGTATTCCCGATAATCGGTCATGTCGCGGAAGATTTGCGCCGTGAGATGATCGTCCAACACGGCTTCCGTGATAACGTCACTTTCCGATACGGAATCGGAATGGGTATAGGCTCTCAGCCCCATAAAGGCAACCACTACGCCTGCCGCGAGTATCACCGGAATCAGCAGAATCGCCGCCACAATCACCATGAGCTTCTTATTTCCCGCGCCGCGTCCCACCACCGGCTGGGCAAAGGTCTGCGTCTGCTCCATCTCTCTGCCGCACTGCGGACAGAGTTTCCATTCGGGACGCAGCAGCGTGCCGCAGTTCTCACAGCTCGCGCGGAGTTTTTGTCCGCACTGGGGACAGGTGCCATACGATTCCGTCACCCGGCAGCCGCAGTTCGGACAGGACAGTATTTCATAATCCCGCCGCGCCACCAGATAGATAATCAGTCCGATAAAGCTCGGCGCGAGCGCCGCGATCAATGCCCATGCCAGCGGCTCCATGCCTCTTGCTTTCGCGTCCTGATAGACATAAACCCCCAGTCCCACCGGCACCGCCAAACCAAGCAGCAGCATTACCAGTACCATAACGGAAGTCGCAAAAACAGCCATCTTTCATTCTCCTTTCATCATACCAACCATGCTTCCCGTCTATTGTCCCGCAGGAAGGGAAGCATATCCCTGTGTTTTATGAGCAGCACCGCGCAGACCAGCGACCCCAGCAGCGTCATCGCCGCCGCTGCCGTCAGACCTGCTGTCAGTTCCCGACCGTAATCCTGCCAGAATCCCAGCATCCGCGCGACAGTCGGCAGACGGCGGATTTCCTCGCCGTGCGCTGTCGTCCACACCGCCGCTGCCGTGACTGTCAGGGTCATCAGCAGCACCGAAATCACTGCCGCCGCCGCCGTGAGTTTCAACGCACGGTCATCCCGCCGCCGCTCGGCTTCCCGTTCCAGCCGGTAGAGATTGACGGTCGGCGGCGCGGGAAGTTCCTCCTCCTGCGACGCGTCGCGGATACCCTCCTGCGTCATGGCGCTCAGCCGCTGTTCCAGCGATTCATCTGTCAGCGTCATATATCCGTTGTGTTTCACGGTGTCAGTCCTCCTTTCAATAATTCCCGTGCCCGGTGCAGCCGGTATTTCACGGTACCCTCCGGCACGGTGAGAATGCGCGCCATTTCCCGCACGTCGTAGCCGCTGTAATAATGCAGCACGATGACGGTACGGTATGTTTCCGGCAATGACCTCACCGCTTCCCACAATTCCGCGTTTTCGACGGCGGGCGTATTGTCTGGCACCGATGTCAGCACGCGTTCCTTTTCCTCTGTGTCGGAGAAGGGCGCCATCAGGCGTGAAAAGCGTTCCCTCCGCCGCAGATCGCGGTAGGCATTGACGCACACGGCAGTGAGCCACGGTTCAAAGGGCTGCAGCGGGTCATACTGACCGCGCTTGCTGTATACCCGCAGCCACGTTTCCTGATATAGGTCGTCAGCTTCATAGGTGCTGCCGCATAAGCGGATACACAGCGCGTAAAGCCGCTTGCCATGCCGGGCAATCCACTCTTCCATTCTCTGTCATCACTTCCTTTGATCTTGTGCCTTCATAATGATATACGCAGGCAAAACGGAAAAGGTTGGGGGCTTGTTTTTATTTTTTTTTTATTTTTAAAAAAATTTCAAAAAAAATCGCCGGACATTGTCTTTCGACCGTGTCCGACGATATTTTTTTTCTTTTTTCCAGAATCCATCCGTCCGGAAAACCCGCGTCTATCTGTAAGCGCGCTTCATCTTTTTCTTCAGGACGAGCAGACTGCCGACTCCGCCGAAGGAAACGATGACCAGCCAGACGTAGAAAATCAACGAGCCGTCCTCTTCGCCGGTTTTAGGGGAATCGCCCTTTTCCGGATCACTGCCATTGCTGGACGCCGTGATGGTGAAAATATTTTGCACATAGCCGTCCGTCAGTTCGACATAAAGCGTGTGGGTGCCAACGCTGAGGGTTTTCAGGTAATCCTGATGCAGCGTGATGTTGATACTGCCGCGGGTTGCCGTATAGTGAACATTCCGGGTAAGACGGGCTCCGTCTACATACACTGCCACCAGTTTGTCATAGGTTGTGCTGTCATCTCCTACCGTGTCTTTTACGACCACCGGCATTCCGCCGTTCGTTTGCCTTTTCCATGTGAATACGCTGTCGAGGGTAAACTTGTAGCGGTTGTTTTCTGTGCTGCCGCCGGGGTTAGTGCTGCCGCCGGGGTTGGTGCTGCCGCCGGGGTTGGTGCTGCCGCCGGGGTTGGTGCTGCCGCCGGGGTCG
>CAMJHU010000301.1 GCA_946405565.1 uncultured Clostridia bacterium | reverse complement strand
ATTTGGGCGCAGAGATGATCACTTTGAGGTAGAAGGAGAGATAATCTCCCGCGAAACGATTGAAAAATCTATTGACAGCGGTGAAGCATACAGGATTATGCAAGACGGGAAGCCGGTCGGAGGCGTTGTCATAAAAGTGGACGGAGACAAGGGTGATCTTGAACTGCTGTTTGTTTCTCCGAAGGTACATAGTAAAGGCATCGGTTATGCTGCTTGGTGCGCGGTCGAGCGGCTTCATTCGGAAGTGAAAGTCTGGGAGACAGTCACACCGTACTTTGAGACACGGAACATCCACTTCTATGTCAATCGCTGCGGTTTTCATATTGTAGAGTTCTTTAATAGCCATCATCCTGATCCGAACGATCCGGAAATGACAGGCGAGCCTGATGAACAATTTCCGGACGGAATGTTCAGGTTTGAAAAAGTGATAAAGAACCAAAAGGATTATCCTCAAGGTTAGCATTTATAATTTTAGCTGACAGCCGTATCAGGGGACAGAATATCTTTTGAATAAAAACGCGCCGCAGCGTAAAGCCACAGCGCGTCAGCGAGGTGCGTATTCGATAATGTCCGCCGATGTGCAGTCCAGCACATAACAGATTCGAGCGAGGATGTCCAAATCCATCTTCTCATAATCTGATGTTACTATATATATAGTAATATTCAGAGGTGAGCCTGATGAGTAACAGGAAGGTCTGTTTCTTTGGACACAGCGACGCGCCGTGGAGCGTTCAATCGAAACTGCGGGAGGTCATTCTCGACCTGATTGACAATGAAGGAGCCGATGAATAATTCTACGTCGGCACTCACGGCAACTTCGACCGCATGGTTGCAAAGGTTCTCTCGGAACTGTCGGAAACACGGGCTTTTCGCTTCTACGTTGTGCTTGCGTATCTACCGGCAGAAAAAGAATATCCCTGCGCCGATTATACAATCCTTCCTGATTTGAGTGAAAAAATTGAAAATATCCCTCCGAGATTTGCCATCCATTACCGAAACAAATTTATGGTCGAAGCGGCTGACATTGTGGTAACATGCGTCAAACATTCGTGGGGAGGAGCAGCTGATTTTATCAATAATGGTTGACAGATGGTATTTTCGCACGGTAGTTTTGGATCATTGGGAACTTTGATTTTCAAAGCCTGATACATCCTTTGAGGGCGTTTCCGCTGATTACAGATAACCCTTTGAAGAAAAGAGAAAACCTGATTGATAGCTTTTTTCGTGTTTACAAAGGAATAGATGAAAGGAAGGGGTCTTATGCAGACAAAAATAACGGTCATTGTGGATAATATCTCCGATCGTGGAATGAAGGGCGAATGGGGACTTTCCATCATGGCTGAAGTCGGGGAGAAGAAAATTCTGCTCGATGTGGGCGCTTCGGAATTATTTGCAGAGCATCTGAAAAGGCTCGGATTTGATATGGCGGATATCGACTATGCTGTGCTGAGTCATGCCCATTATGACCATTCCAGCGGAATGCGCCGGTTTTTTGCCGATAATCAGAAAGCGAAGTTTTATCTTCGGGACGGCGCGGGCGAAAACTGCTATTTCAAAAAACTGTTCCTGAGAAAGTACATCGGCATTCCCAAAAAAATCCTTGCGGATTACCCCGACAGAATAGTGCTCGTTTCAGGCGACTACCAATTGTGTGAAGGCGTTTATCTGATACCACACAAAACACCTCATCTTGATGCCATCGGCAAACGCGAAATGATGTACCGCCGCACGGAAAAAGGATGGAAGCCGGACGACTTTACACATGAACAAAGCCTTGTGATCGACACGGATAAGGGGCTTGTGATTCTGAACAGTTGTTCGCATGGAGGCGCGGTCAATATCATCCGCGAAATCAGCGCCACGTTTCCCGACAAGCGCATTCACGCCCTGATCGGAGGATTTCACCTTTTCAACAAACCGGAAAGCGAAATACGTCTTCTGGCACATGAAATCGGACAGACCGGAATTGACCTTGTCTGCACCGGACACTGCACCAAAAAACGCGCCTACCGCATCATGAAGCAGCAACTCGGAGACAAACTGAAGCAATTCAAAGTCGGACTTGTGATGGAATTCTGATTGGTGCAATAAGCACGAAAACTGAATGAAGAATACAATGCATCAACATAACAGCAGTATGTGAGAGACAGCAGGCACAGACTGCTGTTTTTTTGTTCCCATTGATGAGGAATTGTGTGCAGAATATGTGAATATGATATTTTTCTCAAACCCACTTGACAGATATAAGATGACATGTTATAATTACCTATAATTCATATATATTTAGTATACTATTGTAAGGGAGGAGCGAGCGTTATGTGCGAATTATTCGGATTCTACGCAAACAAGGAAAAGCGATTGCAGCCGTACTTGACGGAATTCTTCCGTCACAGTGTCAGGCATCCGAACGGTTGGGGACTGGCTACCTTTGAAAACGGCGAGCCAAATGTGCGCACGGAGATGATATCCGCTGAGAAAAGCGGTATACTGCCGGAACTCGTCCATTCGCTTCCCGACAGAAAATTGCTGCTTGCCCATATACGGAGAGCCACGATCGGAGGCGTCAAGCCGGAAAACTGCCACCCTTTTGTACGCACTGACGTCAGCGGACGCACATGGACGCTGATGCACAACGGCACGATATTCAGCGGAAACGAATTGAACAGATATAGGGAAATGCAGAACGGCGACACGGACAGCGAAAGGATTCTTCTCTATCTGATAGACAGGATTAATCAGAAGACCGACCGTACCGGACTGGCGCTTTCGCTTGAAAAACGTATAGAAACGGTGGAAGAAGCGATCCGGGAACTCTCCTACCGAAACAAGCTCAACCTGCTGATGTATGACGGAAGCGTGCTGTATGCCCATGTAAATATGCTGGATACGCTATTTGTCAGACAGGAGGACGGCGGCGTTATGATTTCCACCACACCGCTTGAAACAAGCGGTTGGGAACCGCTGCCGCTCAATTCGCTGCTGGTGTATGATAATGGGACTCTCGTCTATCAGGGAGAGAATCACCGCAACGAATATATTGACGTGATGGGACGCATTACGCTGGAATACAATCTGTAGTAAAGGAGCGGTTTTCTTGAAACATGATAATAAAGCTGCATCGGAGAAACTCGATGAAGCCATTTATGAAAAATACATCAGACCGACACAGCGAAAACGCAAGCCCTGTGTCGGCACGGAATTTGAATTGCCCATCGTGAATCTCAGCGGAAAAGCGGTGGATTTTGAAGTGGTTCATGCTGTCACAGACGAATTTGTGCGTCATTTTTCGTTTGACCGCCTGAGCCGTGATGAGGACGGCTGTATCTATGCCGCTCAGTCATCACAAAATGATGATATTCTTTCTTACGATTGCAGTTACAACACGCTGGAGCTTTCCTTTGGGGCGAAAGATGACATTCATGAGGTGGACAGACTTTTCCGCCGGTATTATACCTTTCTTCAGTCTCGCTTTGCCGGATACGGACATACGCTGACAGGAATGG
>CAMJHU010000300.1 GCA_946405565.1 uncultured Clostridia bacterium | reverse complement strand
GCAAACCGTATCATTCTTGTCCCTTCTCTCCGCCGTCATTCTTCCGGCTGAAACAGCTCTAAATACTGCGGCGGCACCTCTTTGATCTGCCACACGCCGTTATCTGAAATCATAAAGTCATAGCCGTCCGCCGCCATCTGTCCCGCGTGGATTTTTAATACGACAGGCGGATCGGGTTTGCTGTGGCGATACCCTACCGTGACGGCGGTTTCATAATCCGGCGACAGATGGACATATTGCCGATTGCCAGGCAGCAATCCCTTTGCCATGATGCTGCCCATGAACCGCTGCGCCGTTCCGTGCCAGAGGTATTCGGGCGGCGTGCGGTGTTCCATGTCGATCACCACGTCAATCGAATGACCCTGATTGGCGCGGATTTTGGTGCCGTCTTCGTTGAAGCTGTAACGCCCCTTGCGGTCGGCTGCCACAATGCGTTCCAGCAGCGGACGATCTATGTGATATCTGCTCTTTGCGTTAATGCCGTCAATCAATTCGTCCACATTTGCCCACGCGCCGACACGCTCAATCCGGATGCCAATTGCCCCGGGGTTGTGCCGCAGAATCATGCTGATGAAGCGGCTCAATCTGACATATTCTTCTTTGTACTCCGTTGACATACCTGATATTTCCTTCACAGATCAATATCCCAGCAGCAGCAGCGCTTCTCGGGCGGCATTCTGTTCGGCTTCCTTCTTGCTTCTGCCGCCGCCTTTGCCGATGACATTGGAATTGAGATGCACCTCCACCACAAAATGCTTGTTGTGGTCGGGACCGCTCTCCCCTACCAGCACATAGCTGAGTTTTTCCTCGGCATTCTGCTGAATGATCTCCTGCAGCATGGTCTTGTAATCCTTGCTGCGATGGAGATTCGGGTGTTCCAGTTCTTCGAGAATAAAGCCCATGATAAACTTCCGCGCCTGCTCCATGCCGCCGTCGAGGAAAATCGCGGCAATCAAGGCTTCAAACGCGTCGGCGAGAATGGACGGGCGTTTATCGCCGCCCGTGTGACGTTCGCCGCGACCGAACATGATATATTCGCCCAATTGTATTTTTTTCGCAAATCCGCAGAGCGTCGTCTCACACACCAGCGAGGAACGCAGCTTGGTCAGTTCGCCCTCCTGCTTGCTGCGGAACTTAGCATAAAGGTGCTCCGACACCACTATGCTAAGCACCGCATCTCCCAAAAATTCCAGACGCTCGTTGCTCTGCAAATGCTTCCCCTCATTGGCATAGGACGAATGGGTCAGCGCCGTCAGAAGATACTTGCGGTTTTTAAACTGATACCCGATGGTATCTTCCAGATACGACGGGTCAAGATGTGTTTCTGACATTTTGTACAACATCCTTTCTGTAATCTGTATGCCGTCACCTTGCGAGTGTGTCCTTTTTACAATCGCCTGCCTCACAGGGAGATCAGCCCGCATAAGGAACGATGCAGAAATAATTGATACATTTCACTTGCTCAAACACGCAAGCTACTGTATTTTTAAGCAGAAAATGACGGATTCAATTCTGCATAGTTCCTAAGAAAATCTGACCTCCCTGACGGCTATGAGAAATACAAACGCGTATTTATTCCTCGCTGCCCGCGCTGATGTCTGCGGCAATCTTGCCGATCACGTCACTCGATACAAACTCACGCGTCAGCTTGATGGCGTTGCAGATGGTAATGGCTTTACTGCTGCCGTGCGCCTTGAACACCGGCTTCTTCACGCCGAGGAAGGGCGCGCCGCCGTATTCGTTGTGATCCATCGACTTCTTGATCTCGTTCAGATCCTTGAGCATGACCGCCGCGCCCAGTTTATTCAGCAGGTTCTTCTTGAAAACCCCCTTGAATTTTCCCGACAGCATGGATGCCACGCCTTCATAGGTTTTCAGAATAATGTTGCCGGTAAAGCCGTCCGCCACCAGCACGTCCACGCCGCCTTCGGCGATGTCGCGGGTCTCGAAATTCCCGATAAAGTTCAGATTCGGCTCCTTTTTGAGCAGTTCAAACGTCGCCTTGCGCAATTCGTCGCCCTTGGTCTCCTCGGTGCCGATATTGGCAAGTCCGACACGGGGATTCTCCACGCCCATGACGTTCTTCATGTACACCGAACCCATATGCGCAAACTGCACCAGCATTTCGGGGCGGCAGTCGGCATTTGCACCGCAGTCAATCAGCATGAACATACCGTTCGCGTTGGGCATAATCGGCGCCAGCGCGGGACGCTTCACGCCCTTGATGCGCTTGACAATCAGCGTGGCGCCGGTCAGCATCGCGCCGGTACTGCCCGCGCCGATCATCGCGTCGCCTTCGCCGTCCGCCAGCAGCCGCAGCGCCAGCGCCATCGAGCTGTCTTTCTTGGACTTCATGAGTTCGGTCGGGTGGTCGGACATACTGATGACATCCGGCGCGTGAACGATATCCATCCGGTCGAGAGATATTCCGTTTTCCTCCGCCACCTTGCGGATCGTCGCTTCGTCGCCGATCAGAATAATGTCCACATCATCGAATTTTTCGACCGCCATCGCGCAGCCCTTGATGATTTCCAGCGGTGCGTTATCGCCGCCGAATGCGTCCACGATCATTTTCATAGCTTTCACCGTTGTCCTTTCTTATGTCAATTGTAAATTGCCATGCTGTCAAAATACGCCAGCGAACGCGCGCTCAGCGCGGCATACCGCTCCCGCTTGTCACGTATTTTCGGCTCAATGGGCGGCAGAATGCCGAAATTCGCGCCCATCGGCTGGAAGTCTTTGGTGTCACGGTTGCAGATGTGACCTTGCAGCGCCCCCAGCATCGTGAAGTCCGGCAGTATCAGCCGTTGCTCACCCCGCAGGGTACGCACCGCGTTGATACCGCACAGCAGACCGGAGCCTGCCGATTCCATGTAGCCTTCCACGCCGGTGATTTGTCCCGCGAAGAAAATATTCGGGTGGTCAATCATGGAATAATCGCCGTTCAGGAGCTTGGGAGAATTTAAAAACGTATTGCGGTGCATCACGCCGTAGCGCATGAACTCCGCGTTTTTGAGTGCGGGTATCATGCCGAACACCCGCTTCTGCTCCCCGAATTTCAGATTGGTCTGGAATCCCACCAGATTATAGAGCGTGCCTTCGCGATTCTCCTTGCGCAGCTGGAGATTCGCCCACGGACGGTGTCCTGTGCGGGGGTCGCGCAGTCCCACCGGCTTCATCGGACCGTAGCGGATCGCGTCCTTGCCGCGGGAGGCGAGAATTTCAATCGGCATACACCCCTCATACACCTTTACCCCATCTTGCTCAAATTCATGCAGCGGCGCACGCTCCGCCGTCACCAGCGCCTCCTGAAAGACTTCATACTGCTCCTTGTTCATGGGGCAGTTGATGTAATCGTCCTCCCCGCCCCGGTCGTAACGCGAAGCGGTAAAGGCACAGGTCATATCAATACTCTCGGCGGTGACAATCGGCGCCGCCGCGTCGTGGAAATTCAGAAATTCCTACGACGCGGTGACAATCGGCGCCGCCGCGTCGTGGAAATTCAGAAATTCCT
>CAMJHU010000299.1 GCA_946405565.1 uncultured Clostridia bacterium | reverse complement strand
GCCGAGGAAACCAGCCCGTCCGCGCGGGTGAATTTCCGGTTTAACAATTACAACGGCTCGCAGGAATCAAACGCGGATTTCTGCGTGTTGATCAAGGACGAAAGCGGCGCGTGGATATCCCGTCAGGCGATGGCACCCTCCGATGGGTCCAGCGAGCCATGTTATACCTTCCTGCCGGTGGGACAGCGCTATCAGGGCGCGATGGCGGCACAGTGTTACTGTCCCGGACTGGACGGCACTGCCGCGGTCACGGCGGTATTTACCATTGACCTCACTGACAAAACGGCAGGCGACACGGTGGATATCACCTTGCAGCCCGACAGAAGCTGGCAGATCACCCGTATCACCGCGCCTTCCGCCGCGGACAGTGCGTCCGCCGCAGGCACTTCGCCGGTGGGCGCTTCGGATCTGCCCGCGGACGGCAGTGTCAACGGACAAACCGACGGCGTGGACAGCAAGGTCTGCGGCGTGACGGTCTATCCCTTTGACCGGCTGCCCGACACGGGCGTGACGGGGTCGCGCAGCAATTATCTGAGCGGCATCGTATCGCAGAACCTCGGCGAAACGGCGGTTGACCTGACCTTCCGTGCCGCCAAAGGGACTTACACTTCCGACGCGGTTGTCACGCTCACGCACGATTTCAGCGGCAGCGGCAGTATCGCCGCTTCGCTCCCGCTCCATCCGACCCTTACCGATGATCAGGCGGAATACCGTTCGGGCAGTGACGTGACATTGCGTTACAAGCTGCTGGACAGCTGCGGCAACGCGGTAAAAGACGTTATCTGCCACTCGAATAGCAGTGAAACCGCAAGCGACGGCACCGCCGGGACGCTGCATCCGACGGCTTCCGTTACTGTGTACCGCGCCAACGGCGCAGTGGTGGGACAATACACACTCTCCGATGTCTACGCGGACAGTGTGAAGCTCACGGGGCTGGCGGACGGCAAATACATTGCCTCCGTCACCGTGGAATGTCCACTGCTCACCGCCACCGGTGAGACAGTCACCTTCACGGTGGGCAGTGAATCGCCGGTCGTGCCGGAAAAGGTCGTGGAAACGCCCGCGAATTTCTCCGCCAAAGCCAAAAGCGTTTCCTCCATCGAACTGAGCTGGGACGCGCCGACGGACGAAATCGCCGGATATGTGATTTACCGCGACGGCAGACCCTTCGCGGAAGTGGCGGGAAGAGCCGATTCCTATCTCGACGAAGGCATCACCGCCGACCGCTATTACAGTTACACGCTCTACGCCGTGGACGGTGAGGGCGACAGAAGCAAAGGCGCGACGGCTGGCTCCCGTCCCGCGGCGCGACCCGATACCACGCCGCCGAGTGTGCCGACCAATCTGCGCGCGACGCTGATGGGTTCGGAAGTGCTGCTGAGCTGGGCGCGTTCGACGGACAATGTCGCGGTGACGAATTACATCGTGAACTGCGACGGCGCGGAAGTGGGACGCACCTATAACCGCAGCTTTACCCACGCGGGACGGCTGCCGGGTCAGACCTGTGGCTACACCGTGTCCGCGATGGACGGCGCGGGCAACCGTTCGGCGGAATCCCGGTCGGTTTCCGTTGCCGTTCCGAACGTGAGCGGCATTACCGCCTCCACACTCACCTATCCCAGAAACACGGTGGGCAATATTACCGGTCAGACCCTCACCGTCAACGCCAGAGCGACCGCGGATATCGCCACCGTCAGACTGACGGTGAATTTCACGCTGCTCGACGGCACGTCCGACAGCCTCACAACTGGTTTGACCGCCGACGGGAACGGCGCGTGGCTCGGTTCGGCAGACCTGCCCGATGAATTTGCGTCGGTGGAGCAGGCGACGCTCACCGCCTATCAATCCGGCGAAACCGAAGCCGCCGATACCAAGCAGCTGCTCACTTCGCCTGTTGCGCGCGCAAACGCGTTTACAGTGGCGCTCACCAATACGCAGAACCTGACCCTTCCCGATTTTGCGCAGACGGTCAATGTCACGCTCAGCGGCAGTGACGACCAATTCTCCGTCACCCGCACGGTTGAGCATTATGTCGGCAGCTTTGTCTGCTTCCCGCCGAACGCGTCGGATTATTGCGTGACCGTGACCGATGAGGACGGACGGGAACTGTACGTCCGCACCGACATCACGATTACGGACGGCGGCAGCTTCACCGCCGACGCGTCCGATCTGGCAAAATCCCTGCGCGTGAAGCTCACCGGGCTGCCCGACGGCGTGGACATGACCGGCATTGCCGTCAGCGCGGAGGGGCGCTGGGCGACATACACCGGCGTGACCGACAGTCAGGGCACTGTGATCTGGTCGGAGGGCGGTCAGTGGCTTTCAATAGAGCAGTCCAAGTGCTATTACGATTATGGCAGTTACTATTTGAAACTGCGCAGCGACGTACAGTCCCTTGCGACGGATGACAATGTGTATGAAATCAACGGGATTTCCGAGAACTGCTATGTGACAGACCCGGTCAACGATATGACGGTCGGGCTGGATACGACGACAGCGCAGGCAAAAACCATTACCGCGCATATCCGAGATAAACATGGAACCCCCGTGAAAGGACTGTCCGTGGAAATCGTCGGTAAGACGCGCAAGACGGTCGTCACCGATGAGAACGGCACGGCTTCCGCCAAAATCGGTCTGTATACCTACGACTATGATGGCACTACCTATATTTGCGACGCTTGTGTGAATGTCCCCTGGCAAACCACTCCGGACGGCAGAACGTGGTTCGGCGGCGGTGCTTCCACGAAGGATTCCTGCGATATCACGCTGACTGCTCAGTCCAATCAATTCAAATTTGTTCCCGACGTCAAGGTGTATCAGGACGGACAGAACCGACCCGTTTCCGACAGCGACGCGGCGGGCGCGGGCTGGTCTGCCCGTGTGATCCAAAATTACAGCGTTATGAACCTCATCGGCTATAACGGCGAGTGGAGCAACAGTGAGCTTACGCTGATGGACGCCGACAAGGTCAAGGTGTATCTATCGGCGGCACTTGGCACCCGCTCATGGAGCGGACAGTGTGAGGTGACGTTTGATTCCGACAATCCCACCGTTTCACCTGAAATTGTCATGCACGAGGACAGTGCGCACCGCCTGACGCTCAACGCATTGGACGGCGATATGCTGCCCGGCGTAGACAGACGTTTCCTTGTCTACAACAAAAATGGAGAACTGCTCAGCGACACCGTTTCTCATGCCGCGTTTGCCGATCTGAAGCTCCCCTACGGTCAGCCGGTCACAATTGTTGCCACTTTTGACACCGCCAATGACAAAACACTGTCCCAGTGGAGAAGCTACGGTAAATGGGCGGAATGTGTGAATTATACCAACGACGGAAGCAGTACACCCATGACGCTGGAAGCCAAATACGGGGCGGACTTTGACGATTCGTTCTGGCGGGAAAACGGCTTTTCCGGCGCGACGACGCAGTACCGACTGGACAATGGCGACTGGCGGGTCAGCTTCCGCTACACCGCATGGAACGCGGACGGCAAGATCTCTGACGGCGAGTACTTCAAGGTGGACA
>CAMJHU010000298.1 GCA_946405565.1 uncultured Clostridia bacterium | reverse complement strand
TCTTGTTTTTCTTTTTCCAATCTCTCTTTGAGCTTTTTTCTGATTCTCATCAGTGTCATTTTTACAGCACTATTTGTCATGCCGTATCTTTCGGCAATTTCGTTTATAGGCATTATGTACCAATAGCGAAGCAAAAACAAAGCTCTGTTCTTTTCGGACAGCTCACTTAAAAACGTGTTCAGCAGATCACTGAGCATAAAATTATCTTCGATGGGTGCATCCTCGCCGATACATTCGGAAAGCTCGTCAAGACACAGTGTGATTTGACTGCCGCCATGTTTTTTAGCCCTATCACTGCGAAACTTGTCTATCGCAAGATTGCGGGTTATCTTACCGAAGAAAATGCCCAATCTCTGCGGGATATGTGGCGGGATAGTGTGCCATGCACGAAGCCATGTGTCATTGACACATTCCTCCGTATCCTCCGCCGAATGCAGAATATTGTCGGCAATCGTACTGCAATAGCCGCCGTATTTCATCTGACTCTCTTGGATCGCCTGTTCCTCTCTTTGCCAGTAAAGCTCGATGATATGAGAATCTTCCATAGTGCCACAACTCACCTCCTGTTCGCTTTGTTTGCCCCTTCACCCTTATAGACGTAATTTGGATGGCTCAGGTAACGGTGAAATAAAAAATTTTTAAAATATTTACTCCAGTATAACATAAAAAATCAATTTTTGCATAAAAGCCTGGTTACAATGTTACACTTTTCAAAACCATCCGAATTGATATAGTGTAAGGGCAATCGTTTGGTCAGTTGTCCTTAGGAACTATGCAGAATTTAATCAGTCATTTTCTGCTTAAAAATACAGTATGCTTGCGTGTTTCAGAAAGTGAAATGTATCAATTATTTCTGCATAGTTCCTTACTAATATGAATCGATTCAGATAAAACAAAGATAACAAACAACAGCGAGGTGAATGCAGGTGACAGATGACCAAATGCTTGCGCTTCTCGACAGCAATCCTTCCGAGGGAATTAAACAATTGATCGACTGCTACTCGGCACTGGTTTATAATGTTGTGTATGGCAAACTCGGAAATGTGTTTTCTTCAGACGACATAGAAGAATTCGTAGGTTTCGTATTCAGCAAAATCTACGAAAAGCGCGGTGAGATCGACTTTTCACGGGGTACACTGAAAGGATATATAGCCACGATTGCCGGGCGAATGAGCATTGACGAATACAGGCGGCAGGTTTCACGCGTCCATACCGAACCCATCACCGACGAGATGGCTGACGGTACATCAGGTGAGGGTAATTTGCAGGAGAAAGTGGAACAATCCATGGATGAGAAAGCTCTGATCGAGGCTTTGAAACACATCGGCGCGAAGGACAGAGATTTGCTGATCCGCCGGTATTATTACAACCAGTCTTCCGTGCAGATTGCCAAGGAATTGCAATTGTCGGGTGCCGCGGTAAGAATGCGTATTTCACGCGCTCTGAAAAAGCTTCGGCAACTGCTGTCGGAAAACGATTTTTATTCTGATTAACAAGGAGTGAAGGTTCATGAAACACGAAACAGATGAAATTGAACGCGGTATCGCCCATCTTTCCGACCAATCCGTCAGAATGCTTGATAAAGAATTCGATCTTGACAAAAAAACAAAAAACCGCATTTACCGGACAGCGCTCCGAAGAGTAGGCGTCAAAGAAAATGCGGGTAAAGATGCTGCATTACGCAACGGAAATCATCATTCTGCTTCGCGCACGCTGCATACGGGATTCAGATTTAAAAAACTACTGATTGCAGCAGCTGCCATTGTGTTGGCTGTATCCATCGGCACAGGCGCGATGGTCGGCGCGGGCAGACTGAGCAAAAGCTTCGGTCAATTCTTCCGGACGCTTCCGGAAGAACACTATCAGGGGATCCTTTTTGACATCGATCAGACCCAGACAAGCAACGGCGTTACTGTCACATTGTCGCAGGGAATGTGCGACGGATACGTTCTCTATGTCATTGAACGAATCGATTTCGATACTTCCGTGACGCTGACAGACGAGATGTTCAAGGTTGTTGACGGCAACTGCAATACGCCTTATTGGTATGATGAAGTGGTGGTAAACCCAAATTATCCCCGCTACTGCGCGTCTTCCAGAAATTACCGCAAGCTGATAGACCATGACGCTCACAGCATGACATGGCTCAGAACATTCGGAGATACCGGCGCCGGAGATGAAATTTTCGGATTTTTTACCGCCGGATCAAATTATGTTCTCACCGCGCATGATTTATATAATTTACCGGACAATCAGACGCGGGAATGCAGTTTTCAGTTTGAGATAACCGTTACACGTTCCGAACCGGCTGTTTATAATCTGCCGAAGGAATCCTATCAACTGGATCAGCAGTTTTTGGAGGATTGCTTCGATATAGCGCCGCCTCTGGCTTACGATTTCATTCCGGACGTCTGGATCAACCCTTGGTTTATGGAAATCGTACCTGCCACGCAGAACGGCAAAATACTCAATACCAATCTGAAATCCAATCAGCCGGCACTTGTGATCACGCTGAAAAACGGCAAACAATACACGGAGCAGAACGGTATAGGCTGGGCAGGTCATTCCACTCTCCCAAGGGATATGTTCGGCGCGGATTATAACAAATATGAAGGCTTCTACCTGACCTTCGACGAGGAAATTGATATAACAAGCATCGGGTCCATTACGCTCTACGGATATGAACTGAAAAAGGCTGCCTTACCGGACAGCGTATATGATAAAAAGAACAATTCCGTAAAGAAAGACCTGCCCGCGGATGATCCGATCAAGGTATCGGGCAAGCGCAGGACAGTCAATGTCACAGAAATAAAAGAAGCCAAAAAGGGATATAAAGAAGTACCCGCCGGCACGCTGCAATATTCCGTCAAAAGCATAGGCGTTTACGAGAATCTCTACGCAACAGGTGCAAGCAGCAAGGATGTTTTGCAATCCTGGAAAATCGTTTCCGGCTTTGAATATTACGACGATCATAATGAGCCTTATAGACAATCCTTTACCGACGCATTCAACAGCAAAACCGGCAAACTGAACGAAGGGTTTTACTTGGTGGAATATGAAATCGAACTCACCAATGTCGATTCGCATCTTTCCGTCTTTGATGACTCGATTTTCCGACTGCTGACCTACTGCAATTACACCGAAGAATACGGTAGGAGCGATTGCTTGGTAGGCGTTCCGCTAGCTTATATTCTGGAGCATGATCCAGAGCCGTCCGGCGACAATGACACCTTCACGCTGAAAAAGGGGCAAACCCGCACGCTTCATGTCGGATTTATTGTCAATGACAATCATCGCGGCAGCCTGAGTCAGATCGGTCTCAGTGTAGGCTCGGCTTTGGAAGATGATCTCGATTATGTCAACATTACAAAAGCTGTGGAGCGCGATTCAGGTATTTAATTTCCTTTGTCTTCGGTGTCTTTGGTTTTGGATTTGCTGTTTCATCAAAAAATAACGTCCGGTAAACATACACTGCATAGTGATCATTTCACAAAAATACTTGCAATTTGTGATGTGCTGTTATATAATATAAAAAAATT
>CAMJHU010000297.1 GCA_946405565.1 uncultured Clostridia bacterium | reverse complement strand
TATTCCACAAGCGTATCATCGGAATAATTCTCATCCAGCAGATATCCGCTTTTGCCCTGCTCGATCATTTCCGCCACACCGCCCACGTCGGTGGCGATCACAGGGGTTCCGAAGCACATGGCTTCCATAATGCTGACCGGTACACCTTCGCTCTCGCTGACATTCACAAACACATGGTATCCGCGCTCGGCATACATTTTGTAAACCTCTGTATTGGGAATCGTATCCGTAAAGATACAGTGGATGTTATCAGGCAGCTTCCGGGCTTTCTCTCTGACTGCTTCCAGCAAGGACCCGCCCCCCACATGTGTCCATTCAATCTCATAATCGTGAATCCGCTTCAACGCGTCAACAATGCGGGAGAATCTTTTGACCGGAACAACGCGGGCACAGGAAACCATTTTCAGAACGCCGCCATTGTTTTCCACTTCCAGCATTTCTCCCACGCTTTTTGCGCCCAGACGTTGAATGGTAATATTCATGCGCAGGTCGGGATGCGTCTCCTCCAAATACCGTTTTCCGTCTTCAGAGATGGAAGCAATCTCGGACAAACCCTCCAGAATGTACTTTCTGCAAGGGATGTAGCCGGTCTTGTGCCGGTATTCGTAAAGATCAAAGCGGTGCGCCCTCGATATGGTATACAGATCCTTCTCATACTTTTGTTTCAGTTTCACGGCTGCATACGCGGGATAAATCAACCAATAGCCATATGCGGCGGTCAGGGTATATCCTTCCTTCTTCAGTTCCTCTATCCTTTTATGGGCACATTCCACACACAAATTAGCCTTTCCGATGACGGAAAACAGCGATGAAACACATTTTCTCAGGTTCTTTTTGCTTTTAAGGATAAACCCTATTTCCTTGTAGAAATTGACGTCTGTTATCACCGACCAGGCAAACCGCAGCTTTTGGAACAGGTTCTTATTGAACTCGGATTCCAGCAGCTCCACGCAGTCGCTGTCAATGGTTCTGGTCTTTGTTCCGCGGATTCCTGACGCTGCCGGACGGTTGGTGACAATCAATACCTTATCAAAATAATCGCCGTATAACGGGTATTCCAGTTCCAGAAACGGTTCACTCACACCATACGGAAATTCCTTCACAAACACAACCAAAAGTTTTTTCATATCATCCATCCCTTACATTTTTTGACAGCCTTCATAATAGCGGGAGGCACACGCATCAGCATTTTCTTCTTTCGGGAATAATGCTTCACGCAGGTCTTATGAAGACCGATGGTTTTGTAATCCTCGCAGAAGGCGTCGTAATCCTTGGGCTTTTCCGCGGAGAACGCGTAATTCAGATTATGTTCTATAATAAATCCGGCATCCGCGTCAAACAGCATAATATTATCCATTTCCTCCAGAAGCCTTTTGCCGACCTCCGTTCTGACAAGCGCAACCGAAACGCCCTTTCGGTTATATGCCGCGTTTTTCCGGGGAATGCCCCAGAAATCACCGATTGTAATATCAGCTCTGTGATGATCGCCCTTGAACCGGCAGGAAAGACACCCTTTCATCGGCATTTTCTGAAACGCCTCGCCCATGTCCGTATAAGCAAATTCGCGTATATATTTCTGACCGTTTTCAAATTCCGCGTAAAGATAGGACGGCGACCAATCCGGATTTTTATACCGGACGGAAAACCCGGTAACCCTTGCATGATATTTCTTTTCCAACGCGTCAATATATTCTTCCTGCACCTTCGGATATGTCGGACCGTGACAGATCAGGTCAACCGTGAGCAGACAGTCACGGTAAGAGACATGATCTCTTTCCAAACAGGTGATAAGCGCGGCAATTTCACACGGCAGACCGATAAACAGCACGTTTCTGCGCTCGGACAGATCCGCTTTGACTTTTTCGATTATGTCTTTTGTCACACCCGTGCTTTTGATATATTTTGAGCCGAGAAGCGCTTCAACCCGGGACTGCGAATCACATCTGATATACTCCGCCCCCCGAAAATCCCCGGTATAAGCCACACCGTAGACTACGCCGTTCTTTTGGAGATACGTCTGTGCCATCGCGGCAGCAAATCCTCCGGAGGACGATTTAACCAACGCTGACGGATCTTTGATATATCCGCCGTATGCCGTCAGTTTATCCAGTGAAACCGTATGAAGGGGCGTCTGTTGACCGCCTTTGATATCGTCCGCAACCGACTTGACATATGCCCTCGACTCGTTTACATGCTTCTCCAGCAGGCAGTCTGCGGCAGTGTAATCCAGCCCATCAGCAGACAAAGTGTGGAGTTGTGTCTCCGCATAGGCTCTGTCCTGCAATCCTACAGAGTCGATCAGCGTCAGGACGCGATCCGCACGTTTGGCGTTTTTTCCGTCTACCCGCGTGTAGAACGGTTTATTAAAAATGAGGGAAAACGCGGTGGCGTGAAAAGAATCCGTAAAAACACATTCCGCGTGATACAGATATGACAGAAACTCCAGCGGTCCCAGATCGTACACCTTTGTGGCGGAATTTTCAATATCCTTTAAGGAATAGCCAATGGAATATACTTTTGCATTGTCCTTTTTGGCCATACGGCAGATATGTCTGACCGAATCACGCGGGTCAGAGAGATAATAGCAAAGGTAATATTTTTCCTTTGGCGCGGTATCCGGAACAATGCGTTCCCATGCCGCTTTATCGAGCAGAAAAACGGGATCCAGCACCAGCGGAAAATCTCTCTGAAAAAGTTTGCGGGCAATGTCTATGCCGCTCTGCTCACGAAAAGCGATATCAGAAAAGCCTTCGCATCGTACACGAACCATTTTCTCCTGTCTTTCGGTAAGCTGTGCAAGACCAAAGCTCGGCGCATATCCGTATTTTTTGACGTTCTCCCGGCAAAACGTCAGAAAGTAATTGGAATCGAATTGATGGAGTACCGGATTCCATATCTGATCGCTTCCGGCAATAACAGCGTCGTATCGGGACGATGCCTCAGCCAGTTCTTCGGTTGTCGCGTATTCTTCCGTCAGATTCAGATAGGAATCGCGGAAAGAGGAGAAACGTTCTTTTCTCCGGGTCCGATCTGATTGATGGCGTACATCATAGCCATAATACAACAGAGATTTCAGACTGCGGATTTTCCGTTTTACTCTATACTTTTCTTTGGCATATGCAGGCACATAATTGAGTATCTCAGATGGCACTAAAGTATTTACATACGTAGATAACGCATAGGCCTGCAACACAGCGCCATAATTATCGGAGGCATGCGTTGTAATGGTGCATACTTTCATAACCGGAATAACTAACCTTTCTGCCACTCATCAGCGTCATTGTCAATCTGAATGATAGGAACCGTGCAGGAATCATCCGTGTATTCCCGTCGATCAAACGATAAACGAAACGCTGCTGCACGATGGAAAACGGCTGAATGATATATGCACAGTTCTTTACACTCTTTATTCTATTTTGTTTGACAGCATCTGTTTGTGAGATTCTCCCAGATGATTTTCATTCAGGGCTTTATGCACGAACAGATTATTTGCTGCCGCCAGTATTGCCAAAACAATGAGATTGTTGACTGACAGCGTAGATGACAGCCAGGCAAAACAGTAGCC
>CAMJHU010000296.1 GCA_946405565.1 uncultured Clostridia bacterium | reverse complement strand
CGTATCTTACAATGCGGCTGGCGTCAAAACCGACATTTCTCCAAGACCGCTGCAGGAAAGTCGTATCGGTTGACTTCAAACTGCTGAGTGCAATCAAAGCCTGAAATGTTATTTCAACATCCCATGCTTTCACAGCAAGACCAGTAGAAGCGGATTTCACGATTTGGTTTTGAAATGGCGACACAATTGCACCGTTTTAGAATGTGAAAAGGCTTAAACAAGGTATTTGTAATTCAAAAATAAGCGAATAAACAAAAATCAAAGCGAAAAAATCAAATAAAATAATATTTTCGGTTGAATTTCGGCAGAATGTGTGGCATAATATGAATCGGAGGGATTGTCATGTTGATTGAATTTAAATTTTGTAACTATCGCTCTTTTCGTGATGACGCAGTTCTGTCAATGGAAGCGACAGGTCTTGGTACAATGAAGGAATGTCTTATCGATTATGGAAATATGAGATTGTTGCCGGGAGTAGCCATTTACGGCAAAAACGGCGGCGGCAAAAGCAATGTGATAAGAGCCTTTTGGCTGGCGGTGCAGTTTATCCGAAACGCACAAAGAACACAGCATGAAAAAGCCGAAGTTCCTGTGTCTCCGTTTTTGCTGAATGATTATTCAAAGGATGAGCCTACCTCTTTTGAATTTACCTATGTTCTGGACGGGATTAAATATATCTACGGTTTTTCCGCTACCAAAGCGAAAATCGTGAAGGAATATTTATACCATACCCCAAAAGGGCAGAGAGCAATTGTCTTTGAACGCAATAAGCAGTCGTTCAAGTTTACTGAGCAGAAGGCAAAGCGCAAGCTGATCAGTGAAACGGTCGCAGAGAATCAACTGTTTTTTTCTGTAGCGTGTACGATGAATGACGTCGAATGTGTTTCCGCCATGCGATGGTTCAGAGAATATGTACTGTTCTCCAGAGATTACACTGATATTCCCAAGCAGCTTCTGGATTATTCCAATGATCCGAATATGCTTCGATCAATCGCGGATTATGCGAAAAACGCTGATTTTGGAATTGAGGATGTTCAGTTTGAATTTAACAGTCAGGAAGTTTCGGATTTGAATGCCCTTCCTGCGGAGCTTCCCACAAGCATGAAGGCAGCTTTGAGCAACTTTATTAAGCTGCTGTCAGAAACGTCCAATAACTCGGAAGTTCGTTTGAAGATGGGTGAAGTCACCGCAACTTCCTATCATAAAGGTATAACGCAAGACGGAATGAACGACAGGTTTTCTCTTGAGCTTTCCGATGAATCCGACGGCACACGCAAACTGATGGCTCTTGCGCCTGCCATTGAGTCGGCGTTAAGAAACGGAGGTTTACTTCTGGTGGATGAGATCGAGCGAGAACTTCATCCGATGCTGGTTGATTATATCGTTGCCAAATTTCAGAACAAGTCGAGCAATCCGAATGGCGCACAGATCATCTTTACCACGCATAATACGGAATTGATGAATGAAACGCTTATCCGAAAAGATCAGATATACTTTGTGGATAAGAGTCAGAACGACGGTTCTTCTGAGCTTTATACAATCAGTGAGTTTTCAACGAAAACCACAGATAATATTCGCAAAGGTTATTTGCTTGGAAAGTACGGCGCGATTCCGAATATTGAAATCGAGGGGGTAGAATGATGGCTCGTCCAACAAAGAAAACCAAACCCTTGATCTATGTATTCTGTGAGGGCGAGAGCGAACAGGCTTATACTGATTTTCTCAAAAAGACATTCTCCGATATAGCGGTTGTCAAACGTCCGAAATCGACAGGCTTGTTTGAAGAAGCGAGGGACAAGTTCGATAAAGACAAATCCTATAGAGATAATGCAGAGGTGATTGATGAGATCTGGTTTTTCTTTGATGTTGAAAAAGATCAAAGAGAGAAATGGAATGCAAGAATAAAAATCGTCAAAAGCCTGAGAAGGCTTCGGAATAAGCCCGGAATCAAGGTGCGACTACTGATGACCACCGCCTGCATTGAATACTGGCTCATGCTTCACTACAAAAAATACACACCTGATATCGAAACGGTTGCCGACAAGCAGAGAATACTTCATGAAGTGCAAAGTCGGGAAAAGGATTATGAAAAAGGTGACTATTCATCTACCGCCAGAATCGCCGAGCGATATCCGACCGCAGTAAAAAATGCAAGAGATGTATTGACAGAACTGCTGCAAGAAGGATTGCCGGAATTAGCTGATACAGATGAAAGAAACCAATGGCTCTATTTTAGCAGCAGGTCATTTTCGACAGTATTTGAAGCAATTGAATTTTTGGAGTCATTGAAGTGATTCACAGATCAGAAGGTCTTTGATTCAAAGCTTACGAAACCTCATATAGCTGACTTGAAAAAAGCAAGTATATCTGTTAGAATATAAGAAACAATAATTGGAATGCGAAAGGAGATGTTAGATAATGCAATACACCGTTGAAGAATTATACACCAAAAAAGAAGGGCAAACCTACGACCGCAAGAGCGCACGCAAAGACCCTAAGAGCCTTTCCAATCACATTGTTGCCTTTGCCAATGCCGACGGAGGTACGTTGGTGATCGGTATTGAGGATGATTTCACGGTAACGGGAATTGACGATTATCATGAAAGAGTCAATGACATCCTTCGTGTTCCGTATGATTATTGCAAGCCGTCTGTTACGGTGGTGACAGAGGTTGTGGATTGTATTGATTACCGTGGAAATCCCAATCATCTGCTGGTGATGACCATTCCGCAAAGCGCGGAACTGCACGCCAATCAGCAGGACGATGTGTATTATCGCATGGGCGACAAATCACAGAAGCTGAACTTCGATGATCGGATGCATCTGATGTATGCCAAAGGCGCAAGATATTACGAAGATGAACCTGTTGCGGATTCGGATATCAGCGATATTGATATGAATCTGGTTTCAGCATACTGCGAGAAGATCGGTTATCCAAAATCAGATGATGAGTACATTCGTCAGAACAAGGAATTCATTGTAACAAAAAGCGGAAGGGAAGAAATGAGCGGAGCCGCCATTCTTCTTTTTGGCAAGAATTCGCAGCGATTCTTTAAACGCGCGCGTGTACGGTTTATCCGTTATGAAGGTACGGAAGCGAAAGTCGGCGCAGAGATGAACGTCATCAAGGATGTCGTTTTCACAGGAACAATTCTTGAGATGGTTCAGAAATCCATAGAATTTGTGAGAAGTCAGGTGAAGGAACACACCTACCTCGGAAGTGACGGACGGTTTGTGACAGTGCCGGAATATCCCGAATTCGTATGGAAGGAATTGATAGTTAACGCCATTGCCCATCGTGATTACAGCATTAAAGGAACAGATATTCAGATCAAAATGTTCGATGACCATATGGTAGTGGAAAGCCCCGGAATCCTTCCGGGAATCGTAAGACTGAACAACATGAGAGTGGTTCATTTCTCCCGTAATCCGAAAATCGCAGAGTTTCTTCATGAATATGATTATGTGCAGGAATTCGGCGAAGGTGTTGACCGTATGTACCGAGAGATGGAAACCGCCGGACTTCCGATGCCGGAATACGTCAGCAATGCGTTCATGCTGAATGC
>CAMJHU010000295.1 GCA_946405565.1 uncultured Clostridia bacterium | reverse complement strand
GAATAATATGATAACAGGAAACGCCCTATCGTGTTTTCCGACAACCATCATTTATCTGAAAGGAGAGAATCATATGCAGGACGATTACAGCCGCTTTATCCGGCGTTCTCTGAAGCAGGCGCAATGTCTTTATGATCAAAGCGCCATGCAGGATCAGTCGGACGAGAAAGACGAAGAGGAGTCAACCGTCGATGGAACGCCTTGCAATTGCTGTGAGGACGTCTACCAAGGCGACGTGGCACCATCCACCAGCCGGTGTGGTAGTCATATGTCTGAATCTCTGCCCGTAATGGTGTTTATCACCTGCCAAACCTTCGACAGACAGTACAATGAAGCAGAGGCTTTGCAGCGTGGAACGCTGTTTCCCGCACTTGACAAGCCGTTTTTGGGAGGAGGGTGTCATTGCAGATGAATCGGATAGACGAAAGACAAAAATTGCTGGCACAGCTTTCGGCATGTCAATTTGCCCAGTATGAGCTGATGCTGTTTCTGGATACGCACCCCGACTGTACAGCGGCAATAAAGGTACTTCAACTTCATCGTGCCAATGCCCAGAAGCTCCGAGAGCAATATGAATGCAGATTCGGTCCTTTGAGCAATCCCAAAGGGGACGGGCGGCGTTGGAACTGGATTGATGATCCGTGGCCGTGGGATTACACGGGCGTAGGCGGCTGCTTTACCCCATCAATGGGCGCCAGGAGCAGAAAAGGAGCGTGCAGATAATGTGGAGCTATGAGAAAAAATTACAATATCCCGTCAACATCAAAAATCCCAACCCAAAGCTCGCTCAGATGATCATCAGTCAATACGGAGGTGCATACAACAAAAGTTATGGTTTATCAATGACCAAACCCGGCTCATGCAAGGATGGAAAATCCAAAGCATGAGCCGGGTTTTTTAATCTATGGAGATGTCATCGCACTTGATCTGTTCTAGGGCTTTCAGGAGCTTGTCGGGAATCGGAATACCTCACTTGGCGCAGTTTTCGAGGATAGATATACCCTCGTTGGCGATCAACACGCCTACAACGATGTGCTGCAATACGCCATTTGTGCCGGTTGCAACGTCCACGCAGTGCGCCACCGCAACGCAATTGTAAACTTAAACATATCGCATCATCCCGCGGTTGTCGGACTTCACTGCCAGGATAAATGCCCTCCCTTAATGCTTGTCCGAAAAATTTACACATCCTGCTTTTAATTACAGCTTGGATAGTCCATCGGCAGCCCGCTGAAGAAGCCCGTTCAGATAAGGGATACGCACGTCGTCAGGGACGGGATACACCGCAATGTACTCATCACCGCGCCGGTAGACCTCACAGATCGTGACGTACTCCCCGTTAGGACCGATAGGCGCTTTAGAAACTCCCACCAACACCGGATCAGAGTCCGGCTTGGACTTTTTTCTTGCCATATATCAACACCTCCTTGTCGCATTGTATTCGGATAATAGGTTGTACTATACATACCATCTCAATTACCACCTTTCAACATCGTCGTCAGCAGGCTCCAAGAGAGGCAAGTGGATTAACGCCTGATCAGGTCGGGAAATGGTTGGTAAAAGTGGTAAAACCGTAAATGCCTGGGAGAATAACAGAGGTCAGCCAGACGCCGAAACACTAATGCTACTTTGTGAGATTTATTGATTTTAATGGCGGTCTGCTCACCCTGGATGCGTACAGTTTTTACAATTGCCCGCAAATCCATGAGATAAAATTCGGCTTGATTCCGATGTCCTTCACAGGCGGAATTGTCTGCGCGGTCGCGACCTTCGCAGCGATACAGGAAGAGCATTTCATTAGAACAGGAAGAAAATGATATTTTTTATTTTTTGGGGTGAAATTCATCCCAAAACGCATCTTGCTTCGATTTTCTGCATGACTTCCGGCATAATGGAAAAAAAGCACTTGATTTCCGGCAATTGCCTTCGGTCAAGTGCTTTTCGTTTATTCTGAGAAGGATTCATGAATCCGGGCGCTATTGAACCACCCATTTCTTGACAAAGCCGAATAGTCTTACTTTGCGTCAGAAGCCTCAATGGAATCTGTGCGGTAGATGAATTTGACCTTACCGCTTTCACCTTCGTGCAGACCGGTATAGCTCTTGTATGCCTCGGACACGTCGCGCAACGCCTTGAATCTCGCGCTCAGATCGCCGGTGCTGCCGCCTGCCAGACTTGCCAGTTTGCCGAGGCTGCCGTCCCGGAACAGCTTCATGCCGTCGGAAAGCCGCATGGCGCCGTCGTTGAGACTATTGACACCCTGTGCCAGCGCACCCGTGCTGCCGTTGAGCTTGTCAAGACCTTCACTGAGCTGCTGAGCACCCGATTCCAATTGTTCTGTGCCGTTATAAAGCGACCGCACGCCATTGGTGTATTGCAGAATGCCCTGATAGAATTCATTATAAGTGTTGAGCTGCTCAATGGCGGCATCGATGCTCTTTTTTCCGTCCCTTGCCGCCGGAAGTTTCGCGTTAAGTGTGGCGTTGATTTCACTCATCTTTTGGTTAATGATGCCGCTGATCTGTGCCTGAACCTCATCACTCTGCATACTCTGGTTGATGAGCTGCTGCTTCTGGCTTTTCACAGCCTCACTCTGCATATTTTCTTCGATGAGCTGCTGCTTCTTGCTTTCCACGGTATCCTGAATGGTTTGCTGTATCTTATCGGATTGCATCTGCTGACCGGTCATGGCGTCAACATTGCTGTCAATGGCAGCTTTTTGTTCAGCATCCAACCCCTGATACTGTTCGGCGGTCAAGCCCGCCTGCACCAGCACACCCTGAAGCACCTGTTCATGTACCTGCTGCTGCACGCCTGCCGTAACCTGCTGTTCGATTTCACCGCATTTTTCATCGACCTGTGCCGTAACATTCTGCCGTACGGCATCCTCCACCTGCTGGGACACGTTTTGACGCACGGCGCTTTCGACCTGATCCGGAAGGTCTGCCAATGCCTGTTCCGCCATCGCGCGAAGAGTTTCCTCACTCAGACCGCTGCTGATGCCTCCGAGAACATCCGCGTAATTGTCACGCGTCAGTTCAGGACAACTCATGCCGGCAGCTTCCACCTGCTTGCGGGTGGTGGAGAGAAGCGTATCGAATACGGTAGCGGCACCGCCCTGAAGATCGGCATTCTTGCTGCACAGCAGCTGTAAGGTCTGACGGACCGTAATCACGCCGCCGCTGACCTGCTGGCTGCCCTCAGCCAACTGTTGGATGCCGGAAATCAGCATACCGGATTTGTCCAGAAGCTGGCTGGTACCGTCATACAGTGCGGAAGAACCGTCCGCCAGTTGATTGATACCGCCCGTGAGCTGATTGAGCGAAAAATCGCTGTCGCCTTGTTCGGCTTTCTTTTGGTCAACGTCTTCGGCAGCTTGGTTGAAAACGTCATTTGTCACCATGGTCAGCGTCGTGGTGAGAGAGAAATTCTTTACGTCAGCGGTAATCTCGATACTGTCGGGAATGTTGATGGCGTCTTTCTTCAAAGCAAGACTGTCCTGCATACCGGGGAGGGCAAAACCGATGACAATACTTCTGGTGCCGTCGTTGATGATCTTGCCGTTGGAAACCTCAATATTGCTGAACACGCTG
>CAMJHU010000294.1 GCA_946405565.1 uncultured Clostridia bacterium | reverse complement strand
TTTTCATCAAGATTCTTGAGTGCATCGTCACTGACATTGGGAATATCCGACGTGATATTTTCCGGTCCGAGTTTGGTGTCTCTCGCCTCGGTTTCAAATTCCGCGATGTGAATGGAGGTGAAGACGTCATCGCGCACAATCTTCTCGTTGAGCAGTACGGCGTCCTCGTAGTTATAGCCTTCCCACGTCATGAAGCCGATCAGCACATTTTTACCCAGCGAAATTTCACCGTTGCAGGTGGAAGGACCGTCGGCAATGACGTCGCCCTTTTCCACATGCTCACCGTAGCTGACGATAGGCGTCTGGTTGAAACAGTTGCCCTGATTGGAACGCATGAACTTGATGATTTTATAGATTTTCAGCTCGCCAGTCGCGTCGGACTTGATGCGGATTTCATTGGCACTGACATAGGTGACGGTTCCCGCCTCCTCCGCCAGCACGCAGTTGCCGGAGTCCACGCCCGCCTTGTATTCCATGCCGGTACCCACAATCGGCGCCTCACAGCGCAGCAGCGGCACCGCCTGCTTCTGCATGTTGGAACCCATGAGGGCGCGGTTGGCGTCGTCGTTCTCCAGGAAGGGAATCATAGCCGTCGCCACGGAAACCAGCATTTTCGGCGAAACGTCCATGTAATCAATCTTATTGACCTCAATTTCGAGGAATTCGCCGCGGCAGCGCGCCGTGGCTCTGGGCTTAATGAAGTGACCGGTCT
Organism: uncultured Clostridia bacterium; assembly: GCA_946405565.1. Classification (GTDB taxonomy): domain Bacteria; phylum Bacillota; class Clostridia; order Oscillospirales; family Acutalibacteraceae; genus RUG762. The sequence goes on along the minus strand of CAMJHU010000294.1, from coordinate 2,907 downwards.
CATCGAGCGGTTCATTTGCCTGCGCCACGATGAATTCATCTTCCACATCCGCCGTCATATAGCGCACTTCATCGGTAACGCGTCCGGTCTCTTTGTCCACCTTACGGAAGGGCGCCTCGATAAAGCCGTAGTCATTGACGCGGGCATAGGTGGCAAGATAGGAAATCAGACCGATGTTGGGACCTTCAGGCGTTTCAATCGGACACATACGACCGTAATGGCTGTAATGTACGTCACGCACCTCGAATCCGGCGCGGTCTCTTGACAGACCGCCGGGTCCCAGAGCGGAAAGTCTTCTTTTATGGGTCAGCTCCGCGAGGGGGTTGTTCTGATCCATGAACTGCGACAGCGGCGAGGTTCCGAAGAACTCCTTGATCGCGGCATTCACGGGTCGGCTGTTGATGAGTGTGGTGGGCGTAACCTTGTCGGCGTCGTTGATGCCCATCTTCTCGCGCACGCCCTTTTCGAGACGGGCAAAGCCGATGCGGAACTGGTTCTGGAGCAGTTCGCCCACCGAACGGATGCGGCGGTTGCCCAGATGGTCGATATCGTCAAGCGTACCCACACCGCTTGCCACGCAGTTGAAATAATTGATGGTGGCAAAGATATCGTCGCGGGTGATATGCTTGGGAATGAGTTCGTTTTTGCGTTCGATAATCGCGTCACGGATTTCGTCATCCGTCTCGCAGGTGTTGAGGATATCCTCCAGCACTACGGCGCTGACCTTTTCGTCAATATGGCACTCGGCATATACGTCAAAACCGGTGACATATTCACGGATATCCACCATGCCGTTGCAGATGACCTTAATTTCCTTGCCGCTTTCCAGCTGAATGTAGGCAAACGCCGCACCGCAATTGTTGATTTCCTCCGCCTTGGCTTTGGTAATCACTTCTCCCGCCTCGGCGACAATCTCGCCGGTAAAGCGGTTGATAATCGGCTGGGTGAGCGGATGTCCCACCAAACGGTAGCCCAGACACAGTTTCTGATTGTACTTATGACGTCCCACACGGGAAATGTCGTATTTTCTGGGATCGAAGAACATATCTTCAATATAGTTGCGGGCGGTTTCGAGCGACGGCGGTTCACCGGGACGCAGCTTCTTAAAGACCTCGATCCACGCCTCTTCAGTACTTTTCACACCATCCTTGGTGAGAGTAGCCTCCTTGAGAAGCGTCTGTTCGATACGTTCATCGTGACCGAAATAGTCATAAATATCATCGTTGGAAGAAAGTCCAAGCGCACGGATGAAGGTAGTGATGGGCAGCTTGCGGTTTTTATCAATGCGCACATAAAAAACGTCGTTGACGTCGTTTTCATATTCCAGCCACGCGCCACGATTCGGAATGACGGTCGTATAAAACAATTCCTTGCCGGTCTTGTCATGTTCCATTTTATAGTACACGCCAGGTGAACGCACAAGCTGAGAAACAATTACGCGTTCCGCGCCGTTGATGACAAACGTGCCGCTGGGGGTCATGAGCGGGAATTCACCCATATATACTTCCTGCTCAGAGAAAAGACCGGTTTCGCGATTGAGCAGACGAGCCTTCACATAAAGCGTCGCCGAATAGGTAGCGTCGCGCTGTTTGCACTCTTCGATGGTGTATTTCGGGGTAAAGTTGATGCGGTAGTCGATAAACTCCAGCAGCAGCTTTCCGGTGTGATCCTCAATGCCGGAGGAATCGTCGAAGATCTCGCGCAGACCGGATTCCAGAAACCAATTGTAGGAGTTTTTCTGAATCTCGATCAGGTTCGGCATTTCCAGCACTTCGTGGATCTTGGAGAAGGTCATTCTGGTATTTCTGCCGTTTCGGACTTCAGTCACGTTCACCATAGATAATGCTTCACTCCATTCAAAACATAAACATCGGAAAAATCCATTGCCTCGCATTGACAGCTAAAAAATTTGTGCAATTTCACCAGTAGAAATTGTCTGGGCAAATTCGTGAGATTTTTGTAAAATACAGACAATTTAACGCCGCAAAAATGAAAATCATCACATTTCGACGTCGAATCTCCCGTATTTTTGCACCATCATCAACGGCATTCTAACCCATTTTAAGCTATTTTTATATTGTATCACAAGTGATTTTATTTGTCAAGAGGGCTTTCGGGATTATTTTTGGTTCGTCATTTTGACAATTCTGACAAATTTTACAAAAATCCTGCCGTTGCCCGATCAAATCTCAGGCAATCAAATCTCAGGCATAATAAAAACGGTGCCGATATTTCTATCCGCACCGTTTGGTTATTCACTTTTTAATCTTGGGCAGTGATCATTATGATACACTACTTTTTGAAAGTTTAATTGTACTTCGGACTCACCCTTTACTGATTAAATTTCCGTAAGCCTGATCAACGTGCCTGTCTTCATGATGCTCACTCTTTTCGGGAACTGATGCCGAATGGTTAAACTTTACTTTGCATATTTATGCTCTGCTTTTTCAAGCATTTACCCTTTCATCGGACTCTGTCCTTTCCGGGTTCTTTTATTAGTAGGGAATTGCTTCCTCTTTTAGTTCATACATCGGAACTGATGCCGCTTTTTCTAAAGCCTCATGGCTTCCTGTTATATAAAAACCGTTTCCACGAATCATGCGTTTTGTGCTTTTCGTTTCCGTCAGTCTTAACTTTTTTCATTCAGCATAATGTTTACTGCTTGTGGCTGTACCTTTTCACTTTGTTTTCACATTTCTTTTTTTGGTATGGATTATCCCGCCTATTTCACGACTGGCTGAGATATCATTTGCCACTTATGTACTTCACTGATATTTCGCTCTCACCTATCACACGGAATTCAGCAGTAATGTTTATGCTTGCTTGCGGCAATTCATTTTTCTGCCATATAAACCAGATTACGCGATTTCAATCTTTATCATCTGTCTTTTTGTTTTTCACAACTGG
>CAMJHU010000293.1 GCA_946405565.1 uncultured Clostridia bacterium | reverse complement strand
CTGTGAAAACAGTTGTCACCGTTGTCTTTGCGGCATTGATCTGAGTGGAAATTCCAAAGACAACGGTGACAACTGTTTTCACAGCTATCAAAACGGGAATCACATCTCCGCTCAACTCTGCAAAATCGACCGTGACCAGCGTTTTTTCCGGCATTCAATCCACGATCACCAACAAGATAAACTCTGCCAAAAGCAGTGTGAGCAGTGCCATAAACGCCATTAAAGGCTTTTTCAACTTCAAGTTTAAATGGCCGTCAATGCCCCTGCCGCACTTCGGGATTTCTCCGTCCGGCTGGAAAGTCGGCGATCTCCTGAAAGGCTCCATCCCGTCTCTCTCCATAAAATGGTATAAAGAAGGCGGCATCCTGGACGGCGCTCAGATCTTCGGAGCGCAAAATGGTGGTCTGCTTGGTGGAGGGGAGGCTGGAAAAGAAGCCGTTCTCCCTCTGGACTTGTTGTGGAAAGAGATGCGCTCGATTTTCTCGGACGCTGTTTCTGCCATAGCCAATTCAAGCGGTCTCGCTGTAATCGCAGAACATCTGGAAGCGATGGAAACCGGCAGCCGTGTCGGCTCTATCCAGGAACTCGCGGACAGGCTGGCAAAGCCGAGAGACGATGATGAACCACCGCCTGGGGATAATGAGCATTATCAAATCACTTATTCACCCACATTCCAGTTCTACGGCGAAGCACCCACGAAAGAAGATTTGACAGAGGCGGCACGGATGAGCCAGAGCGAATTCAACGATATGATGGACGAATGGTTTAAACCCAGAACCCGTCTGCAATTCGCGTAGGAGGGTAAGAGCATGAAAGCCTACACAACAATTTCAGGCGACACATGGGATATCATCGCCAAAGCCGCATATGGTAACGAGATGATGGCTGATCGGCTGATGAAAGAGAGCCGGAATCTCCCCCTGCTGGATTACGAAATCTTTCCGTCGGGGATAACTGTATACATTCCTGATATCTCGGAGGAAGAGACCTACGAGGCTGATCTTCCTGATTGGAGGAAGGATTAATGGCAAGGGCAAGATACTCCACAGTGGAAATGACCTATAACAGCAAGAGCGCCGACCAGATGATGGAATGCCTCTCCAGCTTCCAATATACCGATGTAGCTTCCGGATCCAGCGACAGTATAAATGTGGAGCTTTCCGACGTTTACCGCCGCTGGATTGCGGGATGGTTTCCGAAAAAAGGTGATCGGCTCAAACCCATCATCTGCCGGTATCACTGGAATACAGACGGAGAAGTCATTAAAACTCGATGCGGAACCTTTGTAATAGATGATTTCTCGTTTAAGGGCGGACCGCTTCGCTGTTCCATAGCTGCGGTGGCAATGCCATCTACGTCCGGCTTTAAGGCAACCGAGCGGACTGCCACATACGAAAAGACCACGCTTAAAGAAATCGGTCAGAAAATCGCAGCTCGGTCAGGATTGACGCTTTTCTACGAAGCCGCCTCGGTTTCCATCGAAAGTGTTTCTCAGGACAAGCAGAGCGACTGCGCATTTTATAGCGATCTGGTAGTGCGCTACGGGCTGGCTCTCAAAATTTTCAATGATCGCTTAGTCGTTTTCGATGAGGCGTTCTACGAATCCAAGCCCGTAGTGGCTACGCTTACCGAGGCAGATATTGAACCCGACTGGCAATGGAACACCACGCTGGCGGGAACCTACACCGGCGTGAAATACCAGTACACTCATTCGAATAAGAATAAGACTTTTAAGGTGAACATTGGCGGTGGAAAACGCATTCTCGTCTGCAATGATTCTGCGAACAACCAGACAGAGGCAACGCTGATCGCCCTTGCCAAAATCAACAATGCCAACAAAAATACCACCACCATGCGGCTCACGCTTTCAGCGACGTCCTGCGGCACCGTGACTACCATCACCGGCGCGACCCGCAGCATCATGGCAACGGACTGCGTGCAAATTGCAGGAATCGGTCAGTTAAGCGGTAAATACTACGTTGAACAGGCCACCTACAATATCGGCGGCGGATTGAAAATCACCCTCAATCTTCGGAAAGTGGAAAAGCGGTTCACAAGGCATTCGAAGTCTTCCACGCCTGTCAAACTTTCCAGCACCACGGCAGAGAATAAGAAATCCGCCGTGAATTATAAAAAGGGCGACAAAGTCAGAGTAACCAAGGGCGCAAAATCATATAGCGGCGGGAAGCTGGCATCGTTTATTTTTACCTCCGTTTATACCGTCATGCAGGTAGGCGGGAAAGGCTTACCGAGCGACCGTGTCGTCCTTGGGAACAACGGCACGGTGGTCGTCGCCGTAAAAGCTGATGATCTTTACTATGCATAGGGGGACCGTTCATGAATGACCATATGCAAACACTGAGAATCGGAAAGATTTCCAGTGTGAATTACCAAAAAGGGACAGCCAGAGTAACCTATGAGGATCGCGACGATTCGGTCACGGGTGAGCTGCCGTTTCTCGCGTGGACGTACTGGATGCCAAAAATAGAAGATCGTGTGCTGGTCGGTCATCTCTCTGGCGGCGCGGCGGTGATTATCGGGCCGACATGGCATGACGACAACCGCCCCGCCGATTACGGGGCTGATTTGTATCGGCAAGAGATGAGTACCGCCCAAGGGCAAGCGTTCTTCAGCTATTCCAGTCGCACCGGCATTTATACGATTCGTGCCGAACACATCGAATTCATTTCATACGGGGACGGAGCAGACATCACCGTCGCGGCGTTAATCAGCAGGATCAGAGCTCTGGAAAGTCGATGCGCCAGCTTGGAGCAGAGCGTTCAAGCCGGTGGAACGGGAGGGGGTAACAGCTAATGGCTGTAGTCGGAAGCTGGGGGAACACCATCATCTTCAGAACCAGCGACAGCAGGATTCTCACGTTCAGCAATTTCTCCCGCACCGTTTCATCGTCTTGGGCAAATCACAGCCGTATCGGGCGAAAGGATAAATCAGAATTTGTCCGACCCGATCTTCAAAAGATCACGTTCACAATTGTGCTGGACGCGACCTTGGGCGTTAAGCCAAGAGAGACACTGGAAAAGATTGCAGGAGCGGTTGAAAAAGGCACGGTCAATACGCTGGTTATCGGCGGCAAAAAAGTCGGCAGCAGCCGATGGGTGATTCAAAGCGCCAGTGAGGCGTGGGATTACATCCTGCAAGAAGGGCAGCTCGTTCACGCCAAGGTCAGTTTAACGATGGAGGAATACCTATGACATTAAAAGATGTGGAATTCAATATCCGAGGGGAACTGACCCAGCAGGAAGATATTCTGCGATGCCTCCGAAGTTTAATCATGACACCCGCAGGGACAGTCCCGCTTGATCGTGAATTCGGCATCGACAATTCGATTTTATCGCAGCCAATTGATGTCGCGGAAAGCCTTATTGCTGTGGAAATTGTTGAAAAAGTGGCTCGGTACGAACCGCGAGTATCCGCCCAGGCGGTGAGCCTTTTCGCAGATGTCAACGGGCAATTAACAGCAAAGGTGGTGATAACCGGTGGCTGATACCTTACAATCGGTTTTCGATTTGCCTGATGTTTCGTTTACCGATGACGACACTCTGGAAGCGATGCAGACCAGGCTCATCGCCAATTACGAGGAAAAGATGAGCGCCGCCGCATCCGAAAAAAAAC
>CAMJHU010000292.1 GCA_946405565.1 uncultured Clostridia bacterium | reverse complement strand
TTGAGCGGCACCATCAGGCTCACGATCATTGCCAGCATGGGAAAATAGTTGACCAGCGCGTTGCCGAAGCTGTCCCAGTCGCACTGCTCGTCAAAGCCCGCGCAGTTGAGCGGCACCATCAGGCTCACGATCATTGCCAGCATGGGAAAATAGTTGACCATGCCGCCGTCGCTCCCGTGGTTCATATATCCCAGTACGATATAGAAGACTGCCAGCAGACCGATAGTGGCTGCGACCTGTTTGAGACTGAGCAGGTCTTTATAAATCAGACCCTTCATGGGTGATTCCTCCTTATATCCAGACAATCCAATGAATCAGAATTCTTTCTTTTTGAAAATGTGTATGCTCAGCGGGACGGACAGAACGTAGAGAATCATACTGCCCAGAACCGTCAGTGCCGCGGCTTTGGCGAAGAGATGGGTTTGCAGACCGTTTTCGATCATCGCGTCAAAGGCTTCGTCAGACATTTCCATGGTCCGGGAGCGACCCAATGCCGTTCCGCCGATGCCCGCCAGCATGAAGAGCGCCGCGAAGATGTAGCCGCCGATCTGCGCGCCGAACTGATAGATCACCGGCGTCATGACGCCCTCCGTCAGCAGCGTGAGGATGATGAGTACGGCGGGATAATACCAGACAATTTGTTCGCCTGTGAAAAGAAAACATACCATCTGCGTGATGAGCAGAATGCCGAGCGAAGCGCCCAGCAGCAGCAGTCCCGCGCCGTAACGCGCCAGTACAGTCTGTATGCGGCTGACGGGCAGAGCGCAGCCGAAGGTATTCCAGCCGCACTGCTCGTCGTAGCTGCCGAAGCTCATGCCCACTACTGAATTGATGATGCACAGCAATGCCGTAACGCAGACGCAGAGTGTCTGTACTGCCAGTCCGCCGCTGATCGCTGCCATCGGAATTACGATCAGAAGGGGAAGCAACAGCATGACCGACAGCGTAGGCAGCGCCGTCCGCACCGCCATAAAATCCTTGATGATCAGACCCTTCATGCGCTGACACCTTCATTCTTAATCATCATGAGCATAATGTCCTCGATGCCCGCCTTGACGTTGACAAAGCCCGCCGGCACGTCTTCCGTGCGCATGAGCAGTTCCGCGCCGAAGGCGTTGGTGCGGATGCCGGCAATCTTGTTCTTGTCAACGGCATCCAGTTCTTCCTTGCCGCACTTGACCAGCCGGTATTCCTCCATGAGCGAATCTTTATCTTCACAGAAGATAATCTTACCGTTATGGATAAAGGTCACATAGTCCGCGGCTTTTTCGATGTCGCTGATGATGTGGGAGGAGGCGAGGATGGTGTGCTGCTCGTCCTCGATGAAGGCGAGGAAGATGTCGAGAATTTCATCGCGCACCACCGGATCGATGCCGCTGGTAGCCTCGTCGAGAATCAGCAGGCGGGGATGGTGGGCGAGTGCCGCCGCGAGCGAGAGCTTCATTTTCATGCCGCGGGAAAGCTCCTTGAGCTTCTTCTTCATGGGCAGATCAAACTGCTTCATATAGGAATCAAACAGCGCGTCGTCCCACTGTTTGTAGGCGCCCCGCAGTACCCGCCGCACGTCGCCCGCGTTGAAAATAGCGGGGAATTTCAGTTCATCGAACACCACGCCGATGTCTTCCCGGACGGTCTGATCATGATGGCTGCGTCCGTCGATGGTAATGTCGCCGCTGTCGAGGGAGATCAGATCGAGAATGGCTTTTATCATGGTGGACTTGCCCGCGCCGTTGGAGCCGACCAGTCCCATGATGCAGCCCTTGGGGATGTCGAGGGAATCAATTGTAAGTGTGAAGCCGTCGTAACGCTTGCACAAGCCGCGAATCTCAATCGCGTTTACCGTGTTGTTTTCCATAGTCATTTCACCAAACCCTTTCTGTAATTGAAAAAACAAATTCCGCATTCCGAATTAACCCGCATTCCGCCTTACGAATGATCGTACAGCATGGAGAGAACGTCGGTCAGTTCGTCTTTTGAGATGCCTGCCGACCGCGCCGCATCCACCGCCTTTTGCAGATAGCCCTCCGCGGTGCGGAGATGCTCCTCCCGGATCAGCTCGGTGTTCATGCCTGCCACAAAGCTGCCCTTGCCTGCGACGGTCTCGATGAAGCCTTCGCGCTCGAGTTCCTCGTAGGCTCGCTTGGTGGTGATGACGCTGATGCGAAGCTCCTTGGCGAGAAACCGCATGGAGGGCAGCGCGTCGCCGACCTGAAGTTCGCCGGAGAGAATGAGCTGTTTGATCTGGGCGGCAATCTGTTCATAGAGCGGACGTGTGTCGGCGCCCGAAAGAAGAATTTTCAAATACCGCCTGCCTCCTTTCCTTACGCACGCCGATGTGTTTCAATCGTTCGTACTGTATATACTCATTATACACAGTATAACCGGTTTGTCAAGGGGTTTTATAAAATTTTTTCAAAAAATCTGCGCGGCGAAGCACGCGCGTTTCGTCAGGCAGCGGGATGATCGTGACAAAGCCCATCGCGTGAGGTACGCGGGCGGCTGTGCCGTATCCAGCGCCCTGTCGCGTGAATCGGGGCAAAAGGTCCGACGCGAGATATATATGGTATAATCTGTCCGGAAACGTTGTGGAACGTCAACTGCCGCCCGCCTTATTCAGCCGCGCCCCCGCGCCGGAGTGGGTGATCCGGGTACCCGGAAAAAAGAAACGGGGCAACGTCAACCCTTCAGACGTATAATAAGAGGAGAAAAAGCGGAGAAACTGAAAAAAATCGGTCAAACCCCTTGACGCGGCGGAAAAAGTGTGGTATAGTAGTTGTACCTCGCATCGGGCGTGTTTTTTTTATGCGCCGGTTTTTTGCATACGGATCACTGCAAGGGTCCGTATCGAGGGAGGCTGAAATGCCGCCGATCCGCGCTGTCTTTGCAGGGACGGAGGCAGGAAAAGCGGTAAATTATTCCGTTACGGGAGGTGCCGACATGAGAGTCAAAATTACATTGGCATGTACAGAATGCAAGCAGAGAAACTACAACACCGTCAAGAACAAGAAGAATGACCCTGACCGCCTTGAGATGAAGAAGTATTGCAGATTCTGCAAGAAGCATACTGCGCACAAGGAAAGCAAGTAAGGGAGGGGGAAACGTTCATGAGTGACAAGTCAACCAAGAAAAAGGACGACAAGGCGCTCGCCAAGGACAACGGCAAGAAGAACGCGAAAAAATCTTCCGGGAAGAAACCCAATCCTATCAAGGCTTTCGGAAAGTTTCTGCGTGAGTATCGCAGCGAGATGAAAAAAATCTCGTGGCCTACCCCCAGCGATACCACCAAGAACGCGCTGATCACGTTGGCGGCGATTCTGATTGTGGGTATTTTCATCTGGGTGCTGGACTACGGTCTGAGCCAGCTCAGAGATGTGGCGCTCAAAAAGATTCCCGAGTGGTCGGTTTCTTCTCAGGTCGGCGACACCGGGGATACATCCGCAGTGTCCGACAGCGGTCTGATTGTGTCCAATAGCGATGACGGCGACAGCGCCGTCAGTGAGGCGGAGTAATCCGCGCCATGAGATGTATGCCGACAATAGTTACGCAGACATACCGGCACTGCTGTGACGGCAGCGCAGCGATGGGAGTGAAATCAATATGGCAGATTTGACGGGTGTTTCGGGAACCGCCCACTGGTATGTGAT
>CAMJHU010000291.1 GCA_946405565.1 uncultured Clostridia bacterium | reverse complement strand
CATTCTGATGAGCCGCAATTCGTTTTCATTCATGTAGAAAACCTCCTTAAAATATGAAATTGAACACCAAAAAAGCTCCCACAAAAATATTTGTGGGAGCAGTATTCATAATTGCATTTTCAAATTTTGTGTGATAGAATATGGTTAGGCATCAATTCACAGGGGCAGGTGAGCGTATGCAGACTCGATATCGTATCTATTCTCTGTCGGCAAGAGCGATTCTGAGCTATGCACAGGCGGAGAATGGCCAGTATATTTTTCGACTCAGTCGCAAGGCAACGGAGAAATGCAAGGTCTATGGAGCCGCGCATGAGCAGGATGACAACGCATTATTCTATCAGATCATGTGCGTCCTACGCGGCGATGGCTTCATCACACCGAGGAAACAACAGGTCATTCCTGACCTTGCGGACGTGATATTCTATGTGGACTTCGGAGGAATCTTTGACAGAAGCGGTTCAAACAAGTATCTGGAACGCCAGAAAAAAGCGGAAGCTATGTTCCGTCCGGAGGGAATCACGCTTGACTTCGGCAGCGGAGAACATCACTACCGCGCCTTTGAACGCTCCGGAAGCATGAGCCGACAGGCGAAGCTCTCCTTCATCAGAGCGGATTTTTATGACCAAGTCCGGCGCAGAATCATGATGGATATGACGGTCACTCAATGCAAACTCTCCCAGCTTTATGCCTACAACGGGCTGATGCTGTCTGGCGGAATCCGCATTGACGGCATTGAAATCACCAGACCGCACCGCGTGATTGTGATTGATAATTTTAGCATTAAAAGACTTGCCCGTGTCATTACTCTGGAAGACGACGGAAACAAGCAGGGGTTTAAACGCTACCGCCGAGTGGAAACACACAAACAAATAGAAATAATCCGTTTCGATGGGGAGGGCTTGATTTCCAAAGAATATGCCAAGCTGATTGATCAAAAGCTCTGCGGAAAGCACATCCATTCTTCGTTTCAGATTCGAATGCCCTTCATCAAAGGAATGCTGCACAAGGTAGATTTCAAGGATTTCGTGCGAAGCGCGGGCTGTACCTATGTCACGGACATTTTTGGAATCCGTCACCCGATAGAGGAGATCGACATTGTGTTGACCAGAACGATGTTCAAGGGCTTTGGCTGGCTTCGGGAGAACAACATGACGTGGGAGGACTATTGGTCGGTCTTTGAAAAATACCATCACGCGCTCTATATCACCAACACCGACAAACCGGAAGCACAGGCATATACGGAACTGAATTATCAGTTTCTGAACACCCTTTCCATCACCGCCGAGGAATTTCGCCCCGCCGATCTGCCGGACGGCTGGGAACACAGCCCTTCCGAAGAGGAACGTCATTGGCTCACCAAAGCTACGGAACAGCGATATTACGATCTTTGCGCCAATGAACAATACCGCAGGGAGTATTTTGTCAAAAAGAACAATCCCATCGGACGATGCGTCAAGAAAAATCCGCTTTTTCTCAATGAGCCGATATGCGTGAAGGAACTTGACGATGCGGCGGCTCATGTTCTGAAACAATATGCGCTGGGACGGTTGATCGTATCGGGTGACAATCGATTCCTGTCGGGCGATTTGCTGGAATTGATGGTACTATTGATTGAGCCGGAATCAATTAAATCCCGCAATCGACGGACTAATACCTTTTTCAGGGTGGCAATGACAAGTGAGTTTGTTCGAAATTCGTTTTATGCGCCGGGAGCGGCTTACGAGCGCGACGAAAAATGCACACTGCTCCGCAATCCTCACATCGCACGCAATGAGGAAATACAGCTTGCTCCCTATCAGAAGGTCGAGCAGATGCGCAAGCACTATCTCGGACATCTGCACGACGTGGTCATGGTGGACGCGGAAATGATGACAGCGGAACGGCTGGGCGGCGCGGATTATGACGGGGATATGATTAAGACCATTGCGGACCCGATCGTCAACGATTGTGTCAAACGCAATTACTTATTCGGAGATTTTAATAATTCGAGCAATTTTCCGCTGCTATATATTCCCACAGAAGAACCGGTCATCAGGAATGCGGCGGATTGGCACGATTGCTTTCTCACCATACGGGATACGTTTTCCTCCCGCATCGGACAGATCTGCAACGCCGCCTTTGACCGCAGCATTATCGCTTACGACGAGAATTCCACCGCGGAGGAGCGTGAACGCTGCCGCGAGGAAACAGAAGTGCTGGCGATCCTGATCGGTCTGGAAATTGATTCAGCAAAAAGCGGAGTCAAGCCCTATCTGGACGATTTTCTCAAGAGAAGAACCACAGCGCGGAACAAATTTTTGCAGTACAAGGTACTGCTGGACGACGACGGAGACACAGCATGGTATGAACCGAAACCGGCGGAGAAGAAAAAGGCTTTTTTCGCAAACACCGACTGGTCTGCCGTTACGTCCAATGTGGAGCGATTGCCCTACCTCGCGGAAATGCTCAGATTGCACACGCCAAAATTGAAGCCCAAGCCCGCCAAAGACAGCGAGCTTTTTGCCTTTGCCGTCGTTCCCGACTGGAAGGACAAACTTGACCAGAAAATTCTCGCAGCCGTCACCGCGCTGTTGAAGGATTACGAGGCGTGTCTTTCCAGAATCCGCGCCTGTCGCGCTCCCATTAAGCACAAGGCAAAACAGAACGACGTCGAGCGGATATTATACTCCCGCGGGCAGGATGAGACATATGACTCCGATACCCTGTACGCCGTATTTTCGGAACTGCATCCCAAGCGCGTGTCCGATATTCGCCGTGAAATAACAAAACAGCAGTGGCACATGATGGACAAGGAGGAACGGCTGGATTTCCTTGCCGACTTCCTGCCCGAATATGGGGAGTATTATGATTTGCTCTCGGACTTCCGCTTCGGAGGTTATCGGATATTGGGCGATCTGATCTGCGACATTGACGACGAGAACAACGCCGAAGAACGCAAGAAGCTGTTCCGTAGGATAGACTCGGAGGCGTTTACCGAGATGATGAAGGCATATCTGCACAAACCGTTCTCCCAGAGCTATCGGGATGCGGTGGCGAAGGTCTGCCGCAGCCGCCTTGACAAGATTGTCAGACCGAGGCTTGCGGTGCAATATGTGGTGGCAATCGGCAAGCGGAATCTGCTGTGGGATTTGCTGCCTGACAAGGTAGAACACACCGTATTGGGGGTGAAACGCCGTGATCAATGAGCGTGAGGCGTTTCTCGCCTATACCGAACAGCCTATATATTCCGCACAGAACAAGCGGGACACCGCGTATATGGGGCGGTTCACCTTTGATATGCTGCTGGATTTTGAAGGGCTGTCGAGGGTGCTGACCATTGTGGCGAGAGGCTATATGTGGCAGGGTGAGGAGCCTGATATCGAACGCGCTGCTCGTGCGCTTCGGGCGTGGTGCAGCGTGCCGGACGGCAAAAAAGCCAGCCCGAAGGAGGACTGGCAGTATCAGACTCAATTTTCCGATTTACACGGGGAATTCCCCGAATTGGTGGACGAACAGGGCGTGGGCTGGTTCTGCCGCCATGTTCACGGCATTTGCGATTTCGTGAAGGCGAATCCTGATATGACAAGCAAACCCGCTCAGGAGCATTGCAAAAAGCTGTCGCGTGGCTTCAATGACGTTTGGAGAAACAAGGTGCTGCAATTTCAGACTCCGAT
>CAMJHU010000290.1 GCA_946405565.1 uncultured Clostridia bacterium | reverse complement strand
GTGTTTTTGATCATGGCATTTGCGCCGATCCCCGAATATGAGGGAAAATCGCCCTTTGTGTTTATTTCCTACGCACAGCAGGACGAAAAGATCGCATATTCCATTGCCGTAAAAATGTACAACGAGGGTTTCCGTCTCTGGAGCAGCGCCGCCTGCGGCAACCCTTCCAATATGCGTATTGCGGAGCGACTGAGCAATGCCGAAGTAGCCATGGTGTTTCTCTCGCGGAGCTATCTGAAATACGCATCCTATAGGGAATTTGAGCCGCGTGCCGTGATGAACAGTCCAAAAAAGAAAATCGTCATCTGTCTGGACGATACGCCGCTCGGCACCGATTGGAATACCGTGGATTTTCCTGCCGGTATCCGCTATAATCCCGACATTCCGCAGGAACTCTGGCTTCGGATCAATTCCTCCGACACGCTTGACAAGTGTCGTGGCGCATGGCCCCGGCAGCCGCTTCCGCTGCCCTTTGAGGAAAACCGTGCCGTCGATGTATCGGTGGACGCGATGGATGACGACGCGGTTTCCGATGAACTGAGCAGTCTCAACGCGCTCATGGCGTCGTTCGATGTGGGGATGGATGACCGCGACGCCCGCAAAGTGTCGCTTTTCAACCGCGAGATCCCCCCCGCCGCGTCAAACCGTGACACGCAGCCCTCGCAGGAGCAGGAATATTATACTATCGAGAATCTGATTGACAATTCCCCCATGCCCGCGCAGGAGGAACAGCAGCAATATGACCATATGGTGGGGCTGATCGGCACGATCATGGAGCGCAGCCATCGTAGCCGCCCCCCCCAGCCGCATTCCCCCGCGGAAAAGACCCGTTCCGAGCTGATGTCGCCCGCTCCGTCCGCCGATGCCTATCAGCCGTCTTACCGTGATTTTTACGCGGTTCCCAAGAACGAATTTGACCGTGTGAACCTTTCCAAGGACATATCCTCGCAGCCGGTCGTGATTACCGAGTCTTCCGGGTTCAGACCGATTGAGTTGGATTACGGCGAGGAGGACGGCGACGTACCGGCGTACAATATGACCCGCCGTTCGTCGCGCGCGCCTGCTTTTTCCGCGTATTCCTTTCAAGCTCCGAAAAAGCCCGCCGTCGCGCCGGTGCCGGAGCCTATGGCACTGCCGGAGCCTGTGGCGGTTCCGGAGCCTGCGGCGGTGTCGGAAGCGCCTTCGGAAGCGCCCGCGGTGCAAACGCCTCCGCCGACAGTCTTTGAGCGGAACCCCGACCGTCCGCCGGCGGCATCTTCCCCCAGCCGGTTTACGGACGAGGATGAGATTCCCCAGCCGACGCTCCGCTTTGAACGTCCGGCGGCTCCCGCGTCGGCATCTCCCGCACCGCCGCCTGCGACAGCCCGCCGCCGCACCATTGTTTCGGTGCGGACACGGGTGCGGCGCACGGAGGTCGACGGCTATGACGGGGAGATGTATGAGGTGGACGGGCGATGGATTCCCGGTGAAATCTATCACCGTCTGATGCCTCACGCCAAGTATACGTCGGTGCGCCGGGTTCGTCTGCCCCGACAGACCACCGCGCTCACGCCGCCCCCCGCGCCTGCCGCGCCGCCTGTGATCTATCGCACGCCCCGTCCCGAGCTCCATGCGGGCAGCCGGCTCCACGGTGCGGTCAACACCTTCTTTACGCCGTCCCCGCGTCCTGCCCCGCAGCGTTTAGCGGAAAAAACCGCTCCCGCCGTTTCCGAACCGCTTCGTTCCGCCTTGCGTGAACGCCGTGAGGAGCGTCGCGGCGAGACCCTGCGGCAGATGCAGGCGGAGGAATATGCAGCGCCGACCGCGGTCAGTACCCGTCCCCCTGCGCCGGAGGATGAGAACACCCCTGCTCGCAAGCATAAATTCTCGCACGAAGGCGGTATCAAGAAGGAACTCATGTCCAATATGGAAACGCCGGTTGACACGTCCGACCCGGAGGATTCCCACCGTCAATTCGGCGCCAGAGCGGAACTGGCTTCCTCCGGCGACGAATCTGCTTCTAAACCTGCCGAAAAGAAATCCGAAAAGAAAAAGGAAAAGCAGAAGGAGCTGCAAAAGGAGCAGCAGAAGGAACAGGAACGTGCCGCGAAAAAGGCTGCCCAGAAAGAAGCCGAAAAAGAAAAACGCCGGGAAGCGCAGAAGAAGGCTGCTCAGAAGAAGGCTGCTCAGAAGAAGGCAAAGGATGAACGTAAAGCGAAAAAGAAAAAACAGTCCAAGTCATCCAAAGAAGAGATGTCTTCGACAGGCAAGACCCCGACACGCTATCATGCCAGAATGCCGCAGCGTTTTTCCCGTGATGGCTTTGCAGAAGCAGACGATGACAGCCTGCTCGAAATGCCCAGCCGCAATCTGCCTAACATTCATTATGACCCCGAGGCGTATCAAGACATGAATCTCAGCGAGATTCTCTTCGGGCAGAGCGGCGACGGCAAAAAGAAAAAAAAGAAATCATAGAAATCATGTGTGGATTCTGTGTGACTTTCCATCTCCCGCGCTGCTTTCCAAGGAGCCGCGCGGGAGACGGGAGGGAGTCCGGCGGAACGCCGAAGGAACCCGGGTACAAAAAATAAAAAAAATAAAAAAAAATAAAAAAATTACTTGACAAATCCATAGGAATGTGATAATATAATTCTCGCCGGTTGACAAACCGAGTGACGGTATGCGGATATGGCGGAATTGGCAGACGCGCTAGATTCAGGTTCTAGTGAATGCAAGTTCATGCAGGTTCAAGTCCTGTTATCCGCACCAACTATGGAGGGGTGTCCGAGCGGTTTAAGGAGCTAGTCTTGAAAACTAGTGATAGCGCAAGCTACCAAGGGTTCGAATCCCTTCCCCTCCGCCAACACCCTTCTTTCTTTTTGTCTTTATGGAAATATATGGATATTTGGAGAAGTACTCAAGTGGTGACGAGGCTCCCCTGCTAAGGGAGTAGGCTGGCTAAACACTGGCGCGAGGGTTCAAATCCCTCCTTCTCCGCCAACCCCGCAAATACCCGATTTTGGGCGTTTGCGGGCGTTTTTGTATGCGTTTTACGGTGCGTCTGGCGATAGCAAAAATGCCCTGAAATTTGATAAAAATTTCTCTGCTAACACCGCTACTAACACCCTTTTTGACGAAAAATGCAACTGCTGATGATAACTATTTTCACTATTTGGAATACGGTTGACGACATCCAGCATGGGAGTGGTATCCACATGAATATATCGCTGCGTAGTTATATTTTTTGAGTGACGCATTACTTTCCGTACAACCGACGGAGCAATGCGGATACATAGCAAAAGCAATAATGCTTCATCTGGTGAAGAACGAATATGATCGCGTGTTTCTGTCCGTCTACAAGGGCGATTATGACGAGTATAAGTCCTACTTTCTCGCCGGAGGCATTTTCAATATCTCTCAGCGATGGCTGATAGGCGACTGCGTGGAAACCCCCGAAGAACTGGCGGATAAGTTGGAACGGATACTGAAAAATAGGAGGAGGAAATAATAACATGATCGAACTGAAACCGCTTGCTCCGTCAGATCGGGAGCAGTTTATAAAAGATAACCAAGAGACCTTCAACTATGGAGCTTTAGAAGAATTTGGGCGCAGAGATGATCACTTTGAGGTAGAAGGAGAGATAATCTCCCGCGAGACAATAGAGAATTCTATTGACGGCGGTAAAGCATACAGGAT
>CAMJHU010000289.1 GCA_946405565.1 uncultured Clostridia bacterium | reverse complement strand
AAACGTAGAGAAATCAAAAAGCCATCCGGATCATTCAGTAAAAGATAGCATAGCTTTTCATAATTATCAGTCAAAGAAATCATCCTTCCCGTCCATCTTACAACGATAGTCTGCTGTTAAATCTCTATTTTGCTCGACATAAGCATATTTAAAAACTCATAGAAATCCTTTGCGACTATTTCAGCTTCTTCAAATTCCGGTTCTTCTCCCTTTATGATCGCGCTGGTTTCGCTGTCTAAATCTATAGCATAAAAGGAATAACCGTTTTTGACCGACATAATTATAGGTAATTTATGCTTCCACCACGCTTCTATTTCACCTTTCCACTCGTCATCGCCTTGTGCTGCTTCTAAGCTCAAAAGCTCAAATTCATTCCACTTAAAAGCAAGATCAGAGATTTCATTATATTCATTAGCACACAGGAACCATGTTCTTTCATCATTTGAAATAACCCTTTGAAAACTTTTTAAAAATGTAAAATATTCTGCATCCATCGTGCTATACCGTTTTGTAAACGCACTACTGAGCTTAACGCTCTTATCCGGATTGATGATCACTTTCCATTCTTGCTGCATAAACCAATTCTTTAATCTGCTCATAATATCTTCCATTTCTATCCCTCCTACAACGATTATTTTTCACTCTTGCTGTCATGCCTCTTTTACAGCTTCCTGCCTTGTCCTTCTGTCTCGGATTTGCCGATGATATACAGGAACGCAATGGCGGGTACGCGCAGGATTGGCACTTTGGTTTCATGCCTCGCTATTCCGAAATCGTCAAGACGCTTGGTAATCAGGAATGCGCAGAGAATCTTGCCTTGCGGCAGATCAATCACCACATCCACTTCCCACAGTTCGACAATCGCGTCGGTTGCCGGAATGTGGGAATTGTTGCGGTATTTGACCTCGCAGAGAATCTTGCCTTGCGGCAGATCAATCACCACATCCACTTCTTTCTGATTGTCATTGGATTTCCTGAAATAGCCAAGCTGCGCCGGACTTCCCTGATAGAACGATACCATGTGCTTGTACACGCAGGTTTCAACCATTGCGCCAAGCTCCTTTTCATCGGACAGCACATCATCTGTCATCAGCACGGCGTTTCTGATAGCCGCGTCCGCGACAAATATCTTCGGCTTGCCCTTCAACGCGCCCTTGCTGCCTACGAGCATCGGGTGTGCAAGATAGATCAGATTTGACATTTCCAGCGCGGAAACGTAGTTCTCAATCGTGCTGACCGAGGTGTTTTCCAGTTCCTTCGCAGCGGTCGTGATGCTGAATATCTCGGTGGAATCCATGCAGAGATAAAGGAACAGCTTCTCCATCAGCAGCGGACTTCTGATGTTAAACAGTGTCAGCACATCGCGCTTGATTACCTTATCCACTACATCCTCACGCAGCATTCGCTGGGCGTAGGAATCATCGTCGGAAAGCACCAATTCGGGGAAGCCGCCGATGGTCAGGTACCGGTTAAAATGACTTTCCAGATGCGAGAACCGCTCCATGAGATCGCCAAGCTCCGCCTGCGTCATATCGGCAAGCTGTGTCAGGCGCAAATGCTCAGGCAAGACAGGCTCGTCAAGTCCCAGCAGCAGACAGTATTCGTAAAATGACAGGGTCGGAATTTTCAGAACGCTCCATCTGCCGGTTCCGCTGTCCGCCGTTCCCCTTTCGAGTATCGGACTGGCGGAACCGGTTGCCGTCAGCCGGATATCATTCCTGCTGTCATACAGCACCTTCATCCAAAGTTCCCAATGCGCCGTGTATTGTATCTCGTCAAAGAAAAGATACCTTTCGCCCGTCAGCGGATAAAGCGATTCATAGACGGAAAGCACCGTTTCCACGCTCACCATTTTCACCATAGGATTGTCAAAGGTCACATACAGAATGTTCTTGGGATTGATTCCTTCGTCAATCAGATTTTCAATCATCTGGTACATGATCGTGGTTTTGCCGACGCGCCTTGCACCGGACAGAACCACAAATCTCCGTATGCTGCGGTGCTTCATCATGCCGAGCGCGTCATAATACGCCAGCCGCTTCTGCGGCTTGCTGTTCTCCTTGATCGAGGCGGGATTCTTCCACCAAGGATTGTATTGCCTGAGAACCTTGATGACCTGTTCATCACTTACCATTGCCATGAAAATACCTCGATTCAGCCAAAAGCTATAATATACTTGATAAATTGTTAGAGCGTTGTTCAAGTATATTATAACAACAGTTCGAGCGAAATGCAAGTGTATTTTTTGTTTTAGGTTCTTGTAATCAGCACAACCTCATAGTCGCTGAACCATGAAGTAACGGAGTTCTTGAGTAGTTTTTTCTCTCCAATGGAACTGATTATACTTTTCTTTTCAATCTGACATCAAAAGTCAAATCAGCAAGCGGACGAATATCAGGGAACGTAGGAATACTTTTATTCAGCGAATCATTAACCGGAATCTCCCTGTATTGATACAAATAACCATCTTTATGTGTGAATTCATATTTTTCGTGCGAATAGATGGGAGGCATTTTTTCGCCTTTATCAAACACCAATTCCGTGATTTCTTTTGGAATATGAATTCTCATGGGCATAAAATGATACCAATCGACAAATTGCAACCCTTCATCCCCATAGAAATATTCCTCTTTTCTATATTCATCGACCTTCCCTTCAAGAAGTAAACAGTAAATATAGGATTGAATCTGATTGTCAACATACCTGCACTCTGTTATAGCCTCTATGCAGTATTTGCTGAATATTATACTCAATTCAGTGTGTTGATCCCTGACTATAAATTCTCTGTAAAACGAATTTTGAATAACGATTAATTCATTATTGGCATTGAAGCCAAATGTATAATCGGGATTTTTCTTGATGCGTTTCATATCTTTAAGCAGTCTACCACGTGATGCTCCGCCAACAATTATATCATAAACAGGACTTGGACAGTAATATCCTCTATGTATTGTCTCCCCGCCTCTGGCATATTCTGTTCTAACAACGTCATTCAAAAGGTCTTTGTAAATTGTATTACACGTCTTTTGGCAGGTATGCGCTACCTCTTGCAATCTGTCACATTCATGTAATAATATTTCGTACATACTTGTTCATCCTACGTAATTGATAAATTTTTGATAACAAAACAGATCAGGCGTGGAAATGACGGTACATTGTCGCCATAAGTGCATGGTCTGTTTCTTTTTTCAATGCTCAAAATTTGCGTCGCATTAAACAAAGAAAAGGACATTACTTCATTTGGGCATCCAGTGACGATCTGGACGATGAGGACGATGGCAAGATGTTCCTCGCATTTCCGATTTCATTCTCTGACTGTTAAGCTGTTCCATGAATAGAGACTCTGCTCGGAGCAATAGAGTCTCCGTATGATCCTATTGAGTTTTATTTGTGAAGGATTATCCTATAGGCAGAGAAGATTTTGGATAATCCTAATTGCTTAAAAATGGCAATCTAACATCACTGACAAAACATTGAGCAAAGCTCTTGTGAAAATCTTTATGGACTGTTATAATTTCCTTAGTTACCATAATATCATAATCCAAGTGAAAATCAAACACACGCAATGTTAAATTTTTCAAAACAGACTATGACTGAAAGGGAAGATTATTTTTCAATTACCGAGGGGAAAACACGGATTCAGGCGGGTCCAGCACCATTAAAATTCCAGTTTATACTTTTTTAACAAA
>CAMJHU010000288.1 GCA_946405565.1 uncultured Clostridia bacterium | reverse complement strand
CTTCTGAATGGAACGTGCGCGCCCGATTGCCTTACCCGCCGTGTAGTAGATGCCGTTCTCATTGCAGGAAATAATCGGCTTGAGACTCAGCGACGCCCCCAGCATTGCCGTCACCAGACCGATGCGCCCGCCCTTTTGCAGATATTTGAGTGTGTCGAGACAGAAAAACACCTTTGAGTGCGGCACCTCACGCGGCATCAGCACCTTCAGGTCTTCCCAGCTCACCCCCTCGTCATACACCATCTGTGCCGCACGGATTGCCAGCATTCCCGAACCGATGGAAATGTTTTTCGTGTCCAGCACAAAGATGTCCAGTCCTTTGTAATCCTCGGCAATCAGGCGCACCATATTATAGGTGCCGCTCAGTCCCGATGAAATCGTGACCACAAGGACCTTTTCAAAACCGTCCGCCCTGATGCGGTCAAAGAGTTCCTCCACCATGCCCCCTTCGGGCAGCGAGGTCTTGGGTATCTCCACCGGCAGCAGGTCGTACATTTCCTGCGGCTGAATGTCAATGCCGTCGCGGCACTGACGGTCGGTGTAATTGATAAGCAGCGGCAGCCAGTACATCTCATATTTGTCACGGAACCGCGGCGGCACATCCGTACCCGAATCCACCATAATCGCAATTTTCTGCTGATTCATACACAAAACCTCACAATCTCCGTTTCCGGAATGATTTATTTTCCGGCGGCAAAAGGCTGCGGAATGGGAGCTTCTTCCGCAACGCCTTCCCGCACAATGGACAGCATCTTGGCAGCGAAAATCTTCGTAGCAAAGGAACAGGTTGCCATGATAATCATGGGATCGCCGTCCAGCTCGACGACCGCCCTGTTTTCGGGCGACACCACGCCGTCTGCCACAATGCCCAGCGCACGCTCCAGATAATCGCAGAAGCTGTCGTAAGCCCGCCCCTGTTCCTGACTGGCTACCACCGCGTCTATCCCCAGACGGATATCCCCGATCGCCAGCGACTGTTTGAGAATCGTGATCACAATCAGTCCGGCGATATGTTCCCGGTTGTACTTTTTCTTCTCCGGCTTTTTCACCATACCCAGTTTGACATAATTGTTGACCATCGACGACGTGATAAACGCTTCACCGGTAAAGGAAAGGATCGGCAGGAGCGCCTCTTCGATGACCGTCACCACCTGATCCATATACAACCCCAGCGAAGGAATATCTTCCCATCGCGGCAGACGAAACAGCTTGGCTTTTGCCACAAATTCCAGCATTCTCTCGTCCCGCTCCAAATCTATATTCTCCATAACCTCACTCCCATAAAAAACAAACGATATAACCTTGTCTTTATAATTAGATTATATCGTTTGTTTTATAGTTTGTCAATAACCGTGTATTTTTTATTTTTATATTTTGATCGGTCACTGTTTTTCAATCAGAGGGATATAATGTCTGATAGACGCGCTTGGCACGTTCTACTTTTCTCACATAATGCTCTGTATCGCTGAACGGAATATAAGACAGCGACCTGCCGTCCGGCGATACCAGTTCATCCCCCAGCCATTGACTCACCCGTCCCATCCCCGCGTGATAGGCGGCAACCGACAGCCGTTCGTCCCCGAATTCACCATGCAGCAGCGACAGGAAATAAATGCCGTAGTGAATATTGGTTTCGGGGTCAAAAATGTCTTCACTTCCGTCGGCGCCCATCTTGGTACCGAGCCATTCAAAGGTTTCGGGCATAAGCTGCATCAGTCCGCAGGCGCCCATAGAGGAGACCGCGTTGCTGTCAAAACCGCTCTCCGTGTGAATAATCGCAAACGCCAGATTCTCGTCCACCCCGTAGACAGCACAGTATTTTTCGACATACGCCTGATAGCCCTTGGGAAATACCATTCGCCGTATCCCGTAAAGACAGCTTCCTGCCACACCCACGAGCAGTATTGCCGTCAGCAGAAAACCAATCCATCGTCTCTTCGAGTGAAGATATATCACCATCTACGACACTCCTTCGTCCCCGACGCGTAAAATCTCACCGATCACCGCTTCGGTTTTGCGTTCAAGCTGTGGGATGTCACCATCGTTGCAAATGTGATACTGACAGCGTTCGATAAAAAAGGAATCCTCATGCTGGCGCGCCACACGCCGGCGTATCTCTTGTTCGGTCAGACCGTCCCGGTTCGTCAGCCGCTTCACGCGGATTTCCAAGGGCGCCGTCACTGCCACACAGCAGTCGCACGCGTCCTCCATGCCGGCTTCAAACAGCTGCGGCGCGTCGAAAAGCACGTTGGTATGCGCGTCACGGCACGCGTCCGCCCGCTCCAGCATCCGTTTCCGAATCTCTGTGTGCATGATGGCGTTGAGCCGGTCGGTTTTTTCCCGCGACGCAAACGCAATCGCCGCCAGCCGCCGTCGGTTCAGCGTGCCGTCGGGCAGCAGAATCTCCCTCCCGAACGCTTCGGTCAGACGGGTCAGCACCGCTTCTCCCGGACGCACCACTTCCCGCGCCACCTGATCCGCGTCAATGACACAAAAGCCGTGCGCCGCGAAACATCGGACCACCAGTCCCTTGCCCGCACCGCTTGGTCCTGTCACCCCCACCACCATGACTTCCCCACCGTTCCTTTCATCTCTATACGCTTCTTTCATGATATTATGCGCACACCGGTATGTCAACCTCATTTTTGTAAACATTTTCGCATCGTCCCTGCCATTCATTATCATGATTCTCAGAAATTGTCTCAGAATCATTATTGACAAACCTTATAAAATATGGTTAAATGTATATGAATCTTATCATTGAATACGGAGGCTTTTGTTATGAATGTACAGTTGAATGACAGCGGTATTCCTATCACCAAAGAAAAAACGCTGGTGCAGAAAATCAAGGGATATATTCTGTGGACGATCCTCATTATCCTTACCATTGCCGCGGGACTGCTGGTGTATCTCTGCTTCGCGGGCGCCAGTGAAATGGCGTCGCTCACCACCTTCAAACGGGTCAGCGACCATCCCTATTACACCATGAGCTATGACAGCTTTGACTATACCGACATGGTCAACGCCGAACTCAAGGACAACAACGCGGTCATTAAACATTTCAAAAAAAAGTTCTTCAAGGGTCTGGGCGGCATCGCTCCGGGCGAAAATAAAAATGAATATACGCCCAGAGGGTCGGTTTCCTTCTACAGCCGCACCTTTGTTTACAGCTATATGAAAGGGCGCATTTTCAACGGCTATGACACCCCTATCCTGATGGTCATTTCCAAGCCCGCCAACGGCTATAAGTCCTGGAACATCATCGATATGGCGGACGTGGGTCTCCAGTCGGGCGCCAGCGTGGATCAGTGGATTGGCAATGCCTTCCAAACCGTCGCCGCCACCTATTGCACCTCCGAAGGCATCAATCAGGAAGGTCTTTCGGTCTCGCTGATTTCCTGCCCTGTGGCGGATTGCACCGATACCTCCCAGATCAATGTCACGCCCTTTATGGCAGTGAGACTCATGCTCGACCGCGCCACTACGGTAGACAGCGCCGTGGAAGTACTCAGCGGCTACGATGTGGATTTCAGCAGCGGTTCCTATCATTTCTTTGTATCCGACAATGAAGGCAAAAGCGCGGTGATCGAATATATCAATGGCAAAATGTGGGTCAAGAATATGGAAACCGGCGCGAATTATCAGGTCTGCTCCAACGCCATGGTGAACGAAAAGCTCCCCGCCGCCACC
>CAMJHU010000287.1 GCA_946405565.1 uncultured Clostridia bacterium | reverse complement strand
CGTTCTGCGTCTTGATGGCGGCGAGGTAGCCGAAGTAGAGCCATTGCACGGCTTCCTGCGCGTTCTCGGCGGGACGCGAAATGTCAAAGCCGTAAATCTCCGCCATTTGTTTCATGTGTTTCAGCGCGCGGATTTGTTCGGCAATTTCTTCCCGCAGGCGGATGAATTTGTCAATCATATTGCGACCGCCGCAGTGGGCGAGGTCGTTTTCCTTCCGGGCAATCAGGAAATCAATGCCATAGAGCGCCACGCGGCGATAGTCGCCCACAATGCGCCCTCTGCCGTAGGTATCCGGCAAGCCGGTGATGATATGGCTGTGGCGGGCGCGTTTCATTTCGGGGGTATACGCGTCAAAGACCGCCTGATTGTGGGTCTTGTGGTATTCGGTGAAGATTCTGACCAGCTCGGGGTTGACGGTATAGCCGTAGGTCGCGGCAGCCTGCTCCGCCATCTTGATGCCGCCATAGGGCATGAAGGCGCGTTTGAGCGGTTTGTCGGTCTGCAATCCGACAATCTTCTCCAGCTCCTTCAGGCTTTCGTCGATATAGCCCGGACCGTATGCGGTCAGACCGGAAACCACTTCGGTTTCACATTCCAGCACGCCGCCTCTGGCGCGTTCTTCCTTTTGCAGCTCCTGCAGCCTGCCCCAAAGACGGTTGGTTGCCTCGGTCGGCGGCGCGAGAAATCCCTCGTCGCCTTCATAGGGCGTGTAATTCTGCTGGATAAAATCGCGGACATTCACATCGTCGCGCCACACGCGCCCCTGAAAACCTCTCCATGCCTTTTCAAAGTGATTCATGTCGTCACCTGTTCCTTTCCTATTGTCAACCAATGCGCCGCCTGTTCCACCTGTTCCGGGGAGGGCGGTTCAACGTCATCCAGCGTGTAGGGGATTCCCAGCTTTTGCCACTTGTATCTGCCGAAGGCGTGATAGGGCAGAATTTCGGTTTTCTGCACGTTGCCCAGCGTCCGCAGGAATGCGCCGGTTGCGCGCAGGTTTTCTTCACTGTCGGTGACGCCCGGCACCAGCACATGACGAATCCAGACCGGCTTGTCGATTTCCGAGAGATAGCGGAGCATGTCGAGAATATTGCCGTTGGGCTTGCCTGTCAGCCGGATATGCGCTTCCCCGTCGATGTGCTTGATATCGACCAGAAACAGGTCGGTGACGTCGCACAGTTCCCGGAACGCCGAAAAGAAGGGTTCCTTGCGGGTGAAAGGCTGTCCGGCGGTATCCACGCAGGTGGAAATCCCCCGCCGTTTGGCTTCACGCAGCAGTTCCAGCAGAAAGCCGATTTGCAGCAGCGGTTCGCCGCCGCTCACGGTGACGCCTCCTTCTTTGCCCCAGTAGTTACGGTAGCGTTCCGCCTTGTCCAGCAGCTCGTCCGCCGACAGAAGCTGCCCGCCTGCCGCGTCCCATGTGTCGGGGTTGTGACAGTACCGGCAGCGCATGGCGCAGCCCTGAAAAAAGATGACAAACCGCACGCCCGGTCCGTCTACCGACCCGAAGGATTCCGTGGAATGAATCCTGCCTTTTTCCGTCAAAAGCAACGTCTCCCCTTCTCATATTACTGATTACACTATATCAAGTCGGATGAAGTTTGTCAAGCGGTTTGCCTGCCAAAGGCATAGGGAAAAACCGCGAAAACTTGTGGATGTTCACCATAGGTCGGGACGGTTGTTACCTTGACAATTGTGCCGCGAAATCCATCGCCAGCCAAGCCGCCTTGTCTTTGCCGGTGGGGTTGGCGGCATTATCCAGACTGCGCGGGTCCCATTCGGCCGCGTCGAGATTGTCCGCCGCGAAGAAGAAGGTGAAGAAATCCTTCCCGCGGAACTGTGCCACGGCGGCTGCCGCGGCGCATTCCATCTCCACGCAGACACAGCCCTGCGCCCGACGGCGGGCAATCTTCGCGGGCGTTTCCCGGTAAACGCCGTCGGTCGTCCATGTTTTGCCCACGGTGTAACGCACCTGCCATTGGTCGAGCATGGCGGTGAACGCATCCAGGTGGGCTTGGTTGACCGCAATCTCGTCCGCGGGCGGGAGATAATGGTAGCTGGTGCCCTCCCTCGTCACGCAGCGCGGCATGGGGGACGATAATCGAACAATCCCCGATGCGGCTGTCCAGCACCCCGCAGGAACCGAAGAGCAGTATCGTCCGCGCGCCCATCTGATAGAGTTCCTCGCAGAGCGCCGCACAGACCGGCGCGCCCACGTCCATCAGAAACAGTCCCAGCCGCTTCCCCTGATACGTCGTGGCGTACACGGGCATTTCCATGTTGGCTGCCGCGCGGAGCGCAATCTGCTCGCCGCCGTAACGCGCCAGCATCCGTTCAAAGGTGCCCCGCTCAAAACAGGAGACAACGGTCTCCGGCATATTCTCCAAGGGCTGCACAAAGTTGGACGGTTGCAGCACCGCTTCCCGGCTTTCATCGAATTCTTCCAGAAGCATAGCGTTTCCTCTCTTTCTCCATCAAAACAAAAGGCGGTCTCCGAGTGAATACTGCCCGAAAACCGCCTTAATCCCAATTAGCGAATCACAAGCCCGCCGAAATTCACATCCGCTGCCACATGAATGGTAGGGGCGTTTTCGTCCGAAGAAGAGGTGAACTGGTTCTCCACACCGCCGAAGTTCGAGTTGGACTGCAAATCCAGCTTGCAGGTGGGGGGCAGAATGATTTCCACGCCCGAAAAGGCTGCTTCCACCTCAATGGTCTTGTCTCCCTCTATCGTCGCGCCGGTCAGGTCGAGCGTTCCCTTCCCGAAGGCAACCTCCATGTGGCAGCCGTCAAAGACCTTGCCCTGATAATTCGGGCTGACTTCGCCGAATGACACGTCATATCTGGGCAGAGAACCGTCGGACGTGGCAATCACCTCTACCGAAACGCGTTTCTTGTGAAGGCTGTTGCCGAAGAACGCGTGGACAATTACGCTGACACCGAACACAATGATGAGAATCGGGATAATCAGTTTGACCAAATCCACGGAAATGATATTCTGCGCGTTGAGGAAGAGTCCCACACCCAGCGCTATCAGCACCAGCCCCACCACCTTGTTGGAGCCGCGGTCAAACAGCATCATCAATCCCGGCACCATGAGGAAAATCGTCCACCACCCGTCGATGAACAGGTCGAAATCCGGAAGAATGTTGAACACCTTCAGGCAGTAGCACACGCCGATGGCGACCGCTACCAGTCCCAGAATCACAGAGGGCATTTTGTTTCGCAAATCTTTCAAGTGAATCGTCTCCTTTTGGAATTTTTTCCATTTTTTTCAATTTTTTTACCAGCGGAAATTCCCTTTCCGTTTTCTTCCTTTCCAGTATAGCATCATGATTTGGATTTTTCAATATGGAAAGAGAATTTTTGTAAAGAATTAACAAAGCGGGATATCCGATTCCACCCCTATCACCCCGCTGTCGGCACAGGCATACAATGGGAATAAAATACCATGACGGAGGAATGAATCATGCCCAAGATTTACTTGAGCCCATCCACGCAGGAATACAACCGTTACGTCATCGGCGGCGCCAGCGAGGAGGAAAATATGAACCGTCTGGCGGACGCGCTGGTGCCGTATCTCGACGAGCTGGGCATCGCCTACGACCGCAATACCCCCGATATGACCGCCCGCAGCTCCATCCAGCAAGCCAATCGGAACGGCGGGTATGACCTGTATCTCGCGCTGCAT
>CAMJHU010000286.1 GCA_946405565.1 uncultured Clostridia bacterium | reverse complement strand
CTGGCGAAAAATCTGACGGCGCAATCCGCATACGCGGAGAATCTGAACAGGCTCTAACAGGCATTCATCCGCCAGCGCTGCCTTGATTTGGCGGGAAGCAAGCTTCTTTAGTTTCAGATAGTTAGTGATCGTATCCTCCTGTAAGCCTGTGAGATAGAGCTTTTCCATGGCATGACCCGTACCCCCAATGGCGGGTTCTTCGGTCCGGCTAGTGAGAATCACACGTACATTAGGACATTCTTTGAGCAGATAGTTGATTTCTTCGATAATAAGAGAACGAATCGATTGTGAATCTCCGTCTTTGTCTCTTATCTCGCTGGCAGATACTTCATTCAGTCCGTCAAGAAGTAGCAGATACTCCGGTGTTTCGGTATTCTTTCTCAATAACGCGTCCATTCGGCGGTCATAATCTTTGGATATGCCACTGATGCGGTTCACGCCAAAGCACCGGCAGGCAATCCCGCGCCGGATGAAATACGATTCCGGACCGTTGTCTCCCTGATACCATTTTGCATCTTTCGGCGCGTCATTCAGTCCGACAAACACCGGTACTACGTCCGAATTGCCGTTGGATCGTTCCATTTCATGACGCTCCAGGATGCGGATTATGGCAGTGGTCTTCCCCATACCGCTTTCACCGATCAGGCAGATATTTCCCTGCCGCTCCTGAAGCGCGTCACGCAGTGAGGATGTCTCTCCGCTCTTTCCGGCAGTCACACAGATGGGCAGCACCGCGTCCCTCGCTGAGATTTGTTTTCCTTTTTGATCTATCCGCATGATTTGCTCATCTCCAGAAGGCAGATGGGAGAGCCGATAGGACATATCTAAAGAATCATTCATACTTTTTACGTTTTTCACGATTACCCCTCCCATAGGCGGTTATTTCTATCTTTTTGTCAACTATTATCGATAATATCGTAATTAAGTAGCACAATGATTTTCAGAATAGAATGCCGGAAAAATGCCGTTTTTGCATAAAAAATCCGCACAGAATGGTATTGTAATTTGTGGGAAGATATGCTATAATACCTTAGTCGTTCGGGGAAACAGGTGTAATTCCTGTACGAGCCCGTCGCCGTGAGATGCAATACGTAATCTTGTCTTCTTGTCCGACGCCGCAGTCGGAGACAAGCCATTGGGATGTTTTTCCTGAGAAGGTGAAGGCAAAGGCATCAAGTCGAAATATCCGAACGATTATCATCCCTGCGATATTGCTGCGACAGCCGGCAAAGGGATAAATCTATATTTTAGGAGTTGTACAACTATGAAAAAGACACAGTTTTCAAAATCGTTGTCGTTCATCGCTTGTATCGTGCTGACTGCGGCTATGGCACTGTTTACAACCGGTTGCAATGACAAAAAGAACGTTTCCGCCTCGGATTTGCAGGACACGACAAGTGCCGCTGTCAGTTCGCAGAACGAAGCAACGTCGGATGTGACGGTGCTTGGCGAGGGTCAAACCGTCTTCTCACTGCAGGTTACTGATGCTGACGGCAATGAGTCCGCTTTTGAAATTCACACGAACCAAAAGACAGTCGGTGCAGCCTTGCTGGAGGTAGAGCTGATTGCCGGTGAAGACAGCGCTTACGGTTTGTATGTCAAAACTGTCAACGGTGTAACGGTAGATTATAATGCCGACGGAAAATACTGGGCATTTTATATCAATGGCGAATACGCAATGACGGGGGTTGATTCGACCGATATTACCGACGGCGCCGTGTATTCGTTCAAAGTAGAAAAATAATGAAGCTCAGCGGAAAAGAAATCGCTGTGTTTGGTATGCTGGGCGCATTGATGTATGCTTCTAAAATCGCTTTGGAATTTTTGCCAAACGTCCATTTGCTCGGCGTGTTTACCATTTCAATGACGATTGTCTATAGAAAAAAGGCACTTTATCCGATTTATATTTTCGTTTTTCTGCTGGGATTGTTTTCCGGTTTTGCCGTCTGGTGGATTCCGCACCTGTATCTCTGGACCGTTCTTTGGGGAGCCGCTATGCTGTTGCCCCAAAATTTGCCAGATCGATGGAAACCATTTGTCTATATGTGCCTTTGCTCCGCCCACGGATTCCTTTACGGCACCTTATATGCGCCTTCTCAGGCATTGTTCTTCTCCTTAAGTTTTCGCGCGACGGTGGCGTGGATCATCGCGGGTCTGCCGTGGGACGCGGTACACGGGATCAGTAATTTTTTCTGCGGTATTTTAATTTGTCCGCTGATCATGATTCTCAGGCGCTCCGAAAAACAATATTCATAAAACAGCCGGGCTGTGTTTCGTCCTTTTCGGGAATCGAAAACAGCCCGGTTGTTTGTATTTTTTTCATTTTGCAAAAGGCAGTAAGACGTGATGATCTTTTACGTACATAAAAATTATTTTTAGAGTTAGATGAATTAATTATAATTATTTTTTAAGTATATATGGACATCCGTTAAAAAAAGTCCTTGAAATCCTTTGGTATAATGTGTAATTGAAAGGAGGTAGATTTGCCATGTTTTTCTCAAAAAAACCATAATAGCATTTTTCTGTTGAATGACACAAAAACGATTATCCAAAATGCTTGAATTTTACAAAAGGTTATGCTAGAATAATTATGACGATAAGCAATTTATGAATGATGAATTGGAGTTGCGGATTTTTCTAAATCAACGGCGTTTCTGTTACTTGGGCAGGGACGCCGTTTTTCCGGATTTATGCTTTATTCTATATCATATGTGAAGGGTGTGTTACAGATGGATAAAAATTCGATCTTGTTTTACAAAGCACAATTTACGGTTACTGCCATTGCCGGCGATGATACATACGATTTACTCTGGCAGATTGTACAGCATATCAGGGGTTGGATCATCCACAAGTGGAATAAAAAAGACCAAAACGTATTGCGCCCCGAGTTTTCATACTGGTCCAAACTCAAACACGGCGGAAAAATCTATACTGACAACAATGTGGTTTTTATCGAAAGCGAATATCTGCGGGACGAGGAAACCGGCGAAATTGACTGGGCGTGCCGCATTGTGGAAAATTTTGAATTGAAAGACGGCACGTCGCCCAGACAATGGGTCACTGACATCGGCTTTGAACAGGGAACATACAACAGCGCACGCATATCCTACGTCGTATCCTACAGCAACAGAGCCCAGTTTATCGGTCCCTATCAGCCCACCCCTTCGCCTTCCGTGCCAAATCTGATATACCGCATCCTTTCCGATGGTTCCCTAAAATGCTCCATTGGAAACGACCCGATAGGTACCACAGCGTTGGAACTGAAGGTGGGCAACTGGCTGGATTTTATGCAGCGCGTCAATGATGATCAAAGAATTATGCCCTTTTTCTTCATCAGCCCGACGTCTCAATTCCATCAGGACGGCAGTCCTGTATTTCTCATCGACCCGCAGAAACTGCAAAGCATACTCTCCGGGACGGCGCAGGTGTATTACACTACCGACTCCGAGCTTTTGGAGGAAGCTCTTTACCTCAATCCCGATTATGCCTGCTACGACGGGGCATTTCATATGTATCTACCGCGCGGACGCCACCGCTGGTTTGGCGCGGAAGACATTGAGACATATGGCGCGGATCAGATGATGCTCTTTATCCGGCACGCATTTGTGGAAAATGTCAACTACTTTGACGACTATTTTCTGATGGAGGAATGCCGGCAGAAAAAGCTCCTGCTGGATAACCGTTTGCGTATGGACGAGCTCAG
>CAMJHU010000285.1 GCA_946405565.1 uncultured Clostridia bacterium | reverse complement strand
TTGGTGCTGCCGCCGGGGTCGGTGCTGCCGCCGGGGTTGGTGCTGCCGCCGGGGTCGGTGCTGCTGCCGGGGTCGGTGCTGCCGCCGGGGTCGGTGTAGGTGTTGGTGTAGTTCTTACCATCAATTGTAATAGAAGCCTTATTGCCCTCGATCGTAACTGGGGGGGTCGAGTTGGCGTCGTAGATCGTGTAGCTTGTCAAATCAGGCTCTTTGGTGGGATCGTAGCTGTAAATTTTTACGGTAGCTGCCGTATGATCATCGTTCCATGTCCACTCGGGGTTAGGAAGGAAAAAAGCGTATACCTGGTATTGAGCGTTTGCTCGGCAGGAAACATTCACTTGTCGCTCGTCGTCGACCGTTACATCTGTGCCTTCTGTCAGTTCCTCGCCTCCCCGACCTT
Organism: uncultured Clostridia bacterium; assembly: GCA_946405565.1. Lineage (GTDB taxonomy): Bacteria > Bacillota > Clostridia > Oscillospirales > Acutalibacteraceae > RUG762. The sequence continues at coordinate 3,310 of CAMJHU010000285.1, read as the reverse complement.
TTGTCCATACAACTGGTGGGCTGTCAGAGGTGGCTGTGAAAGTGTACATTGTACCGGGGTCATTTTGATTAAAGTGACCATCTGCAACCCCGTTCTCACTTGGTACGGATCTACTGTGCTTGATGTTTTTCTGGGCTGCGTTTACTACGCTGACAAACTCGGCGTGATTAGAATCAAAATTACAGCCTATACACTCAATGTCCTTATCGGTGATACTCAATGTCTTATGATATTTAGCGGAAAAGACGGCTCCATCATAAAGATGAATATAGAAATGGGTATTTCCCGAGGTGGATATACTTAATCTATCAAATTCTCCTGTAATCTCACCGTGTAAATGAATTGTGGCGTCTTTGTAAGCTTCTATCTCGCTAACATCGATTGCGCCTACAATTTGTGGCGACATAGTGATTTTCGCATTAGTAGTGAAGATCAAGGTAGAACCGACGTCAGCGTTTATCTGAGAAGCCGTGCAAACGTCATTGTATACTGTAGTTTGATTGGTATGAGCAGTTATTTGTATAGCATTCTCCTCCCCGTGCACCACAGGTAACTGCACGTGGTGCAGGCGCAGACCCGTGCCTGCGATCAGCGTCAGCACCAGCAAGGCGCAGACCAGCCGGAGAAGCGCTCCCGGTCGGGGCATTATGCTTGTCTCGTGGAGGGACAGCTTGTCCGATTTTATAATTCGGATTTTTTGTGTTCATTTTTTTACTCATAGAAAAATAACCTCCTTACAGTAAGACGATTCCTTATGATAAATTTTACCAAAATTTTTTGAGAAAATTGTGATTATAGCGTGATAGTTTTGAAATTTTTTAAAAACATTCCTCTTTTTTGTGATTTTACACAAATTCATGAGAAAAAGAAATTTTAATACCGATAAAATCAATAGATAATCATTTTTTTATGTTTTTTTCACAGCTTGTCATTATTTTGTTGCCGGTTTCCAACGGTTTTCACACCTGCTCCACGCATAATTTTAACAAAACCCATACCGATTCTTCATTGATTTTTGGACAGGTCTATATTATAATAAAACCACCGCCAAGAGATGTGCGGTGCAGATAATAACCATCCATTAGGAGGAATACTTTTATGAAAAAGAAGACTTTGATTTCGATTTGTGTCGGCATGATGCTCATGGTTCTCAGCGCGGTACTTCTGACCGGCTGCGGCGGCGATGACAGCGCCGCGGAAGGCAAGGGCACGGTGAACGAAGAGACAGGTATTGTATCGTTCTCTGACGTAAGCAAGGAAATCAACCTTGGCATCGATCTGACCGAAGGCGACAACCCCATCACCATCACGCTGGACAAGGGCAAGCTCCATGTCGAGATCATCAAGTACGATACCACAGATGACGGCGGTGTGGCAGGCACCCCCATCTATTCGGGCGATTTCAAGAAGTCTGACACCGTGACCGTCAATGTGCCGGAATCCCGCTACTACGCGCTCAAACTTTCGGGTGACAAGGCAACCGGCACCATGCAGTACAAGTAAGTATCAGTATAAAAAAAGCATCATCACAGCGTCTGTGCGCTGACAGGCTCCCTATACAGAAGACACGCAAGCGGATACCGCTATGGTCCGATGTATAGGGAGTTTTTTTCGTATTTTTATAATGAAAGGCTGGCAAATACAAATATGGATATTGCTATTCTCATCTGCTGTATCGCCATTCTCATACTGCTGCTGCTGCAATGGCTGCGTCCGCCCGCGACAAACGACACCGCCCTGCAAGGGCTAGAACAGCAGCTCACGCTGCTCCGGGAAAATCTCGACCGGCTGGAACGGCAGCTCACAGAACAGGAAGCCCGCCGCAATGAATATTCGACCCGGCAGATGACCGCGCTCGATAAATCCGTCCGGGAAGCGCTCGAACGGAATCAGACCCGCACCGATGCCTCGCTGGAAAAACTGCGGCAGGATATGACCGCCCTGCGGGAACAGAACGACCGCCAGATTACCGCGCTCAATACGGTGGTTGCCGAGAAAATGCCCGAAATCCTCGACCGCAAGTTCCATGAATCCTTTACGGTTGTGACCAATCAGATGACCACGCTCGGCAAGACCCTCCGCGACGGACAGGAGCGTCAGCAGGCTGCCAACACCGAACAATTGACAGCCTTGCGGGAATCCTTTGCCGCCATCCGGAAAGACCTGACCGACGCGCTCGAAAAGGTGCGTTCCGACAACACCGCCGCGCTCGACAAGCTGCGCACGGAAAATCAGGCAAGTCTCGACAAAATCGATCAAACCGTCAACGAGAAGCTGCAAAAGACCCTGAACGACCGCATTACCCAGTCCTTTGAGGCGGTCAACAAGCGTCTGACGGAAGTGTACGAGGGCTTGGGCGAGATGAAGAACGTCGCGTCCGGCGTGTCGGATCTCAAAAAGGTGCTGTCCAACGTCAAGAACCGCGGCATTATGGGCGAAATCCAGCTTTCCGCCATTCTGGGCGACATTCTCGCCCCCGAACAGTATGAAACGCAGTACCGCCTATGTCCTGAAAAAGACCAGATAGTGGATTTCGCGGTGAAGCTCCCCGGCACATCGGAAGGTCAATGGATCTATCTTCCCATCGATTCCAAATTCCCCGGCGACCGCTATGCCGACCTGATGGATGCGTATGAAACAGGCGACGCGGGCGAGGTCAGAGCCAAACGCGCCGCGCTGGAACAGGAAATCAAACGCTGCGCCAAGAGTATTCACGACAAATACATCGTCCCGCCCTATTCCACGGATTTTGCCATTCTGTTCCTGCCCTTCGAGGGGTTGTATGCCGAAGTGGTCAACATGGGGCTGGTGGAAGTGTTGCAGCGGGAGTACCGTGTCAATCTCACGGGACCCTCCACGATGGCAGCCATGCTCAACAGCTTGCAGATGGGCTTCCGCACGCTGGCGATTCAGAAGAAAAGCGGCGAGGTCTGGAAGATTCTCGAAGCCGCCAAGGACGAATTCGGCAAGTTTGAACAGGTACTCAGCAAGACCCGCGAACGGCTGCGGCAGGCGGACGACGAACTCGAAAAGCTCGTGGGAACCCGCACCAACGCCATCAATCGCAAACTGCGGGATGTTTCGTCCCTCGACGCAGGTGAAGACGCTTCTTCATTGCTCCAACTTCCTTCCTAAATTCCGATGCGATAGCGAGATATTTTTTATTTATTTTGTCCAAATTCTTGCTTTTTCTGTTGTGATATGCTATCCTATCAGATAGATTATAATGGCAGAGGAGAATGCTCTGTGAAAAGACTTCGTCAAATTGCCTCGCTGGTTCTCTGTTTTCTGTTATTGATGTCGTTATTCC
>CAMJHU010000284.1 GCA_946405565.1 uncultured Clostridia bacterium | reverse complement strand
AATTTGAAGTCAGGGAGATAGGGATAGACGGATTTACTTTTAGATTGACAATTATGAGCTTTTATTCTATATTTTTCTTTAGAAACAAGTGGTGGAAATAGGTATGTGCTTACATGGGCATCAGGGGCAGTTATTCGTCCTTCATCACATCCATCATCATCTTCATGCCGAGCCTGAAGCCGGCGATGAACATATCACGTTCAGAGATAGAGGATATGTCAGTCATGCACACGGTGAGCTTTTCCAACAGTTCCTTCTGCTCGTCGGAGAGTATTTCCCTTAACACCCCTTCGTTCCTGTCCGCCAGAGCCTTCAGCTTCTGGTATTCGGGCGTGGCTGAGATACTCATTTCGTAAGGCGATATGCGCCCGTAGTATAAGTCTTGTATGGTATTCATATTGTATAATTCACCTGACCTTTCGCAACAACAAATACCACAGAATAACGCATAAGTCAAGACAAATATCTTTCAACATCTCATTGAGTCACAAAAAATCTGAGGCGACCTGATAATACAGCTTTTGCTTATTCTTTTTTCGATTGACAATCATGTAGCTTTATCGTATAATTTTCTTAGAAACAGGTGGTGGAATGTCAAAGCACAAGCAATGGAGTCTCAATCCTAATCAGATGATTAATCTGAACAAGAGATTCAGCGATTTGAAGGAAAAGCAGAAGGCAAAAATCGCCGAATGGCTATATATCGAAACTTATCGATTTTACAAGGAACATGACCATATACCGCACCATTCAGAAAAGCAAGCCGTTCTTGATACGGTTTATGCCATGATAGAAGAAGCCGGTATCTGGATTCCCTATGCAGAAGTGGAAATATACTATCGTTCAAAAATCTCTCGGTATAAATCCCGTGTTCTGCGCGATGAGGCAAAAAAAAACAGGTCATGAGTGACAACGGTGACGCTTGATGAAAACTCTTACGTCACCGTTTCAATAAATTCAACTATATATTTCCAGTCAAGCAGATCATTGTCCACCGTTTCGCAGCATTCTGTTGATGGCGTCAAAAACAGGTGAATGAACAATATCTGCTGCATCAGACAGAGACAAGGCTTTATCATATACGGTCAATGTGTTGTTATCGTACAACACCCATTTGATCACGTCAAATGCGCTGGGATATTCTTTGACAAATTGCTTTACGGTGTCTATTGCTATTCTGGCAGCTTCCTCTACCGGAAAGGCATATACACCGGTAGAAATAGACGGGAACGCAAGGCTTCGGATATGATTCTCAACCGCCAGTTTCAAACAGGAGCGATAACAGGACGCAAGCAAATTGCGTTCATTGTGACTGCCGCCTTTCCAGATCGGTCCCGGCGTATGAATCACATATTCACAGGGGAGGCGATAGGCTTTTGTGATTTTTGCCTGTCCCGTTTCGCAGCCATACAGTGTACGGCATTCCGCCAGCAGTTCCGGTCCGGCAGCCCGATGGATGGCTCCGTCTACACCTCCGCCTCCCAATAAGCTGCAATTGGCAGCATTCACGATAGCCTGTACGTCGTGGTCTTTGGTAATATCGCCTTTCACCAGCATGATTTTTGTTTCGCATTTTTCTTTGGGCGGCTGTTCCTTCCATTGCATATAAATATACTTTCTCTCCCAATCCGGATCGGAATAGGAACTATAATCACCCATCTGGCAACCGTGACAGAGATCGTCAGCCATCTCCAATATGACTTCATACAGTTCCAGATTTTTCTTCCATTTTTCTTCGATAGCGTCAAAGCCCAGCCATGCGCCAAGAATATTTCCCGTCACGGCTCCGGTAGAATCGCTGTCACCATTGTGATTTACAGCGGCGATCACACCGGCAGAAAAGTCGTTCTGATGACGGAGTGCGCAATAAATGGCAATACCAAGCGTTTCCTCCGCTACCCAGCCTTCTCCGAGTTGGTGGATATTGTGAAGATCTTTTTCAGTGTTTTCTGAAAGCGCAACAGCGGTATTAATCACATTGGTGAGTGAAACCATATTTTGGTCATCGGCGAATAACTCGGCTACGGTATCTCTCGCCTCCAGTACAATTTCTTTCAGCGACAATTGCTTTTGAGGATAGACAATTCTGCTGATGATATGTGTCAGAACGGCGGCAGGCATATAACCGAGAGAGTGTCCGTGTGTAATCGCCGCAAGTTCCGCTCCTTCACGGTCAATGCTTTTGATGTCCGTGTGCGGATAGTGTTTCAATCCCATTGGCGCAACGCGCATGATTCCTCCGCAGCCTTTGCTTTGATTGAGTGGGTGGTCGATGTAACTGCCCTCGAAGTGCCTTCCGTTTTTTTGCTGCGTCAATGCGGACAGACAGGTGTTCCCCGGCGCTCTGAGGTCGTAAAGTTCCGGCACATCAGAGAGCCAAGATTCACATCTTGCGCCATTCTCTCTTGCCTTGCGGCTTTCCTCAAATGACATTTCCTGCGTTCTCAGCCAATCCTGATAGGACATAGGTACATAGATGCTCGGCTTACCGCCAATTCCACGCATAGAAAGCTGTGTATCGCCCACCAGAATCCCGTTGGCAGTGAAAAGCGTCATTTGTGTATCGTCGGAAATCAACGCTTTGCCTGTCCTGCGGTCAAGCTCATAATCCTGAATGCCTTCGGAACCGTAATGGGCAAAAATCTCCGACTCATGCCAAAACTCTATCGCATAGCCAAGCGCGTCACCCACTGCGCCGCCGATAAGACTTCCCCTAATTTTATCGAGATACATTTCGCTTTCCTTGATTCTCTGCAAAGCGGCGTCATTGGCTTTCTGATTTTCTTCTCTATAAAAACTTTCAAAGGAAAAATTACGATAAAACTCCTGATAGTTATACTGCGTCGGTGATTTGTCAAGCACGGCAAAATCAATTCTTCTGAACAGGTCTTTATGACTCATGCCGTTAAATCGAAGTTCTTTGAGTGCCTGATAAAACAGATCGGACATGACTGCCGCGTCATTGCCAAACGCGCCGCATCCCCACGCGCCGAGGACAAGATGGTCGTAACCAAAATAGGCTGCGCATTTCAGCATTCCTGTAATTCTGTTGTAGAGTAGCTTTTTGTATTCGTTTTGTGTCATGCCCTCCGTTCCCCGCTGAATCATCGGCGCGGCACAGGTAAGCACAGCCACCACAAAAGTTTCATCAAGAAGATTGCCCTGTTCGTCACGGATTATTTCCACTTGCGGCGTGAATATCATTGCATCCGAACCCATATAGGTATGAAGTCCTCGGTTGTACTGATAATATTGCTCTGCGTGTTCGCTTTCCAGCGAGAGAAGCAAGGAACTCTTACGGCATAAATCTTCTTCCTGCGCTCTGGCACCGCGTCTGACGCCGCCGCCCGGATTGACGGGATTGGCAAAGTTCAGCACCAATACCGGTTTTGAATCCTTATTGAAAGTATAACCATAATGTTGGTACTGACGAATCGCCACAGAAAAAGAATCCATATTGACACAGCCGTATCCGCACCGACCAAGCACAAACACTTGATCAAAATCGGTTCGCTGACCAATATCCTTCACATTCTCCGGCAAAAGGACATGAGTGGTTTGCATCTGTTCGTTTGTGAGCTTCAATGATACTTTTTTTCCGTTGACGGTATAACTTCCGTCATTCAGTATTTGCAAGGTATCTTGCAGCATCTCAATGTTTTTGTCTCTCATAATACCCTCCATTCATCTGAATATTCCGGCGAGGTTGAACACCCTGACCGTT
>CAMJHU010000283.1 GCA_946405565.1 uncultured Clostridia bacterium | reverse complement strand
TCCTCACACGAGGGGCGTGAATACAATTTAAATTTGATAATACCAAATAATGTACTATAAATTGTATATAGCATGGTAGATGTACACAAATTACGGTATTAATTAGAATCATATTAGAACATAACAGAACAAATATGAATGGCTGCTTGTGCATTTGATAGCAAAGCACATTTATAATACGATATACTCAATATGCTATTTTTGAATTAACGCCAGATACGATAAATGATGAATGAGGTGATGATCCCTATGAAAATCGGCATTATTTCAGACACGCACAATCTGCTTCGCCCGGAAGTGCTTTCGGCGTTAAATGGCTGCGAGACCATTCTACATGCGGGCGACATCTGCCGTCAGGAAATCGTTGATGAATTGGAGAAGCTTGCGCCGGTTTATGTGGTTCGCGGCAACAACGACAAGGAATGGGCGGAGCATATTCCATTCTATCTGGATTTTGAATTAGCCGGACTGCGGGTATTCATGACGCACAAAAAGACCGACTTTCCGGACGATCTTTCTCCGTATGATCTCGTAGTCTTCGGACATTCGCATAAGTATAGTGAATCCCATCAAGACAGAACGCTTCTGCTCAATCCCGGATGCTGCGGTCCCAGACGATTCAATCAGCCTATTACATTTGCGATTCTGGAAACGGAAGATAGAAATAACGCTGTCTCCCGCATTGAGATTCCGCATAAAGGAAATCCATTGGCTGTTCCAAAGCAAGAAGACCTTAAAGCGCAAATCGCCACTGTTGTCAAGGAAATCCAGAAAGGTCGCAGCCCGGAGAAGATTGCCATTCGCCACGGCTGGAATGTTGATCTGGTGGAGCAGATTGCCCGTCTGTATGTGACCCATCCCGATGTGACGGTGGACGGCATTATGGAAAAGATGGGCGTGAAATAACATTAGGAATGCAGGTGACGAATGACATGAACTGGATAAACGGATTTGAATTGCTGTGCTACGGCATGACTGTGATGCTGTTGGCTGATGTGACAATTCATAAGCGATGGGCTGAACTGAGGCTCTTCTGCTCGGCATCGCTGGCGGGATTTATTCTTGAACTGCTTGCGGTTCGCGTGACCGGAATTTATCATTACAGTCCGGATTTCTTCATTGATTTAGGCTTTGAGCCGTATCAGTTTCCCTTTTTCGGCGGGTTGATGTGGGGCGGTCTGACGGTCTGCGGACTGCGTGTTTCAAGCAAACTGCATCTCGGAAAGCCGCTGACGGCATTGCTTACCGGGTGGCTGATTGTTTCCATGGATATGCTGTTGGATGTGGCGGCGATCCGGCTGAACGGCGGCTTTTGGGTATGGCAAGGTCGCCCGATTACACTGGACGTCAATCACCATATGTTCATGAGCGTGATCTGGGTAAATTTTCTGGGATATCTGTTTGAGACGCCGACTGTGGTGTATTTCTTCCTTAAAGCAGAAGAAAAGGCAGATAAACGCAGCATAGTAAAGTTCATTCTGCAAACTTTACTGATTGGACTGGGCGGCGTGGCTGTGGTAGGAGCTGCAAGCGGTCTGTCCTTGTTTCTGAATGAAATGACCGACGAATGGTTTGCCTGTGTTGCCTATCTGCTCCTCTGGACATTAATTCTTTGCGAAATGATCGTTCAGTCTGTAGGAAAGAAGCTGTCATTCGGATTCAGTATCAAGCAAAACTGGACGACGCTTGTTTTCTGGGGGGGCTATCTACGGCTATTGTCTTGTCGCTCTGTGGAAGCTTGGCATGATTCAGACGCTTCCGGTTTACGGTGTTTTTGCCGTGTGCGTGACGGTTTTTACACTTCTTCTATCCTGTAAAAGTAACAAAGAGCCATTACCCGCGCGGTAATGGCTCCCATGTTTTTTGGAAATATTATGTATTTTTCCGTTTTATTTTGTTCATTGAATTCTTTACATATTTTAACGCCAAATGCAGTTCTGTGTGGAATTTATCAAGTTCTTTATCCGGTATCTGTGCAGGAACAATCAGATTCAGTTGATAGTTGCTCACAAATCGCAGAAGTCCGGCGTCACACGACAGCATACGGTGTAAATCGGTCGGCGCTGTTCTGCATATATTCTTTTGTGATAATATCGTTATCTCCCATGATCATCACATTTCTTCCTGTCTCTTTTATACTGCTTTTTTCACTTGATGTCAATCTAGTGACAACAGAAATGGTCTGTTTTTATTCTTTGGTTCTTATTTCTCTTGTAGGATACCGATCTGTCCCACAATGGAGTTTGTCGGTTACAATAATAGTTTCCGTGACGGTTATTATCGTATCACCAAAACAGTTCCTGAATTTGATTGACAAAAGATACCTGATTTGAATTGACAATTACAGGATAAGGTAGTATAATATGAAACATAAGCGTCTTGAAAATCAATAGATTTTGTTAAAAACATATAAACAGAGGTAATAATATGAATGAATTACAGACATTGACAGCGCAGCGTGATGACGTTCTGGCAAAGATACGCGAGATAGAATCATCATGCGAAGGCATCGAAAATGAACACAACGCGCAGCGAGTGCAGACATTGAATTTAGAGCAGGCGCAGCTCAACGCGCAGAAACAGGAGCTTTCGGCGAAGCTGTCTTCCATCAACAGCCGTATTGCCGCCATAAATGCGGAAATTGCTGTTCTCTCCGGCACAGGCATTGATCGGATTTTGGAAGCAATCAAGCAGCAGCGGTGGTACTTTTTTAAGAATAAGACGAAGGTATTACTGGATCGGGATACAGGTTTGTTGTGGAATAATCCTCAATATATTCCGTTTTTTAAGCCTGATCACAGATCTTTTTCAATCGATGAAGCTGTTTTGATGGCTCAAAATCTGGATGCTGATGGTTTTAGAAACTGGAAAATTGCTACAAGAGTGGAATATGAAAAAATCTCAAGCAGCAGCGCAGGGTATCCATATTATACTGGAACCTGAATCCGTGAAATTCAAGCGAAGCAGAACTGCCTCGTGAGTGCGAGAAACCAATCAGCCCAAGCATTAGATCGGCTGATAGAAAGAAGTAATTGTCTTGGGTGCTGAGTAACATGACCGGCAAAATGGATAAGGTTTTGAATGACAGTACGAACCCGTTTTCTTGAAACAATACGTTTTGCAGGAGCATTGCCTTGACGGACTGCTTCCTGACCGATCATGCGAAGAATATTGTAGGCAATCACAGTCAGTTCAAGAACCAATTGGTACGTTTCGTTCTGAACAAGGCGCTAAAGATTTCCTCATCCTCAAGTCCTTTACATCTACCGCTGTCAAAAATGGTTTGTCTGCTTTTCATGCGCTTCGTTCTCTTCTTTATGGGCGCTTTTCGCTCGTAACTGAATAGTTACCAAAAATTTATAAAAATTGTTAGCTGACATGACGGTCTGTTGTTCAGGACGCTTGTTCATTATACTATATACTCATGTTCAGCAGATAGGATTTAAGCATTTTTACTCAAACTTCCCACACCAAAAATCAGCCTAAAGCGCGAAACATAGGACAATAACGACAATTCAATATCACACAGCTTGAGCAATGTGCAAAGAATCACGTAAATAGGCAGATAAACGTGAGACAAAGCTGGCGAACAATGAATTGATCTGATCATCGGTCAAATGCAGAAATCCCTGAACGATAATAGCCATTGACTGATTGAAGGTAATGTCCTGTAGTTCATCCACCATAAGAGCCTGTTCAGAATCTCTCCGCACGCGTCTTGCTTGCATATTTTCCGCCATAT
>CAMJHU010000282.1 GCA_946405565.1 uncultured Clostridia bacterium | reverse complement strand
CCGCTTCCGGCGTTTCCTCGACGGCGGGAGCTGCGGGTTCTTCCACCGGCGTTTCCTCCAGTTCTTCTTCCGGAATATCCACAATCTCTACTGCCACGCCGTCGGGACCTTCGGTCACGATTCTTCTCTTTCTCTTCGGAATCTTGGCGGTGAGCTGGAAGTACTGCACCGACAGGGCAGGCAAGTTCACACCGATAGACTGATCGAGATCATGCAGCGGGATCTCTTCATTACTGGTCACGGTGCCGTTGTTTTCGCCGCTGCCACCGAATTCCACCGCGTCGGATGAGAAGACCTGCGTATAGCGACCGTGTGTCGGCACACCGATGCGATAGCCTTCACGGCGCACAGGGCAGAAGTTGCAGATGACGATAATCTCGTTGCCGCGCTTATCAATGCGGCGGAAGCTGATAACGCTCTGCTGATAGTCATCCAGCGCAATCCACTGGAAACCGGTCCAGTTGTCGTCGATCTCCCACAGTTCGGGATGATCGAGGTAGAATTTATTGAGCTGACGGTTGAAGTCTTTGAGTTTGCTGTGCATCGGGTATTCAAGCAGGTTCCAGTCGAGCTGCTTCTGATAGTTCCACTCGTTGAACTGACCGAATTCCGCGCCCATGAAGCTGAGCTTCTTGCCGGGGTGCGCCATGACATAGGACATAAACGCGCGCAGTCCCGCGAACTTCATATCATAGTCGCCGGGCATCTTCTGGAGCATGGAAGCCTTGCCGTACACCACTTCGTCGTGGGAGAGCGCCAGCACAAAATGCTCCGAGAAGGCGTACATCAGCGAGAAGGTGAGCAGATTGTGGTCGTAGGAACGGTACACCGGATCCATCGAGAAATAACGGAGCGAATCGTTCATCCAGCCCATGTTCCACTTAAAGGTAAAGCCCAGACCGCCGTCCTCAGGAGCGCCGGTCACCTTCGGCCACGCGGTGGATTCCTCAGCGATCATCATCGCCTTGGGATAGTATTCCTTTACTCTGGAATTGAGCATCTGAAGGAATTCAACCGCTTCCAGATTCTCGTGACCGCCGTAGATATTGGGCATCCACTCGCCGTTGTTGCGGTTGTAGTCGAGGTAAAGCATGGAAGCGACCGCGTCCACGCGCAGACCGTCGATGTGATATTTGTCCAGCCAGAAGAGCGCGTTGGAAATCAGGAAAGAACGCACTTCGTTGCGACCGAAATCGAATACACAGGTGCCCCATTCTTTATGCTCGCCCTTGCGCCAATCCGAATATTCATAAGTAGGTGTACCGTCAAAACGATACAGACCGTGCGCGTCCTTCGGGAAGTGGGCGGGAACCCAGTCCATGATGACGCCGATGCCGTTTTCATGCAGGATATCCACGAACCGCATGAAATCCTTGGGTTCACCGTAGCGGGAAGTCGGGGCATAGTAGCCGCAGACCTGATAGCCCCATGAACCGTCAAACGGATACTCCGTCATGGGCATCAATTCCACATGGGTGTAATTCATTTCCTTGAGATAGGGCACCAGTTCCTCCGCCAGTTTGACATAGCCAAAAGGATTGCCGTCCGAATAGGTGCGCCAGGAACCCGCGTGCATCTCATAGATATTCATGGGGCGATCCTGCTTATTCTCCGTCTGGCTTTCCTGCCATGCCTGATCATGCCACTCATATCCTTCGATATCATAGAAACGGGTCGCGTTGGAGGGACGGGTCTCAAAATGGTAACCATACGGGTCACTCTTCAGAGTCATGGTACCGTAATCGGCCTCCACACTGTACTTGTAAACGCAGAAATCGCCGACGTTTTCAATCTCACATTCCCACACGCCGCCGTTATTGCACTTGTACATGGGGTTGGCCTGCGGATTCCATCCGTTGAAATCACCTACTACGGAAATAGCCTTGGCGTTGGGCGCCCAAGTGCGAAAAACGACTTTTCCGTCGCTTTGACGGTGCGCACCCATATACTCATAGGCACGGACATTTTTGCCCTCATAAAAAAGGTGCTGCGCCAGGCTTCCGCCAGATGAAATGTTTCTCTCATTGCTCATTTGCAATCAACTCCTAAAAAATAATCACCCGAGATTTACCGGAAAATGCTTTTTGGCTATAGTAATATCATAACAAACATTCTCGCAAATTGCAAGTCCTTTTAGCATTTTTATTACAATAATTCATTCTTTTCCGCTTGAAATTTGGTGTTTTTGATTATTGTATTTTCTTAAAAAACGGGTTAATCACCAAAACAGATACCGGTGACCTTAGCGGTCTTTACAATGTCGCTTGCGGCAGGTACAAACTTGGTTTTACCCGCGATTTCAATCAGCGGATTGCAGCCCACCTTGCCGTCAATCATGGCAACGGTATTGCCGTATTTTTCTTCCTTGATGAGTTTGGCGGCATAGGCGCCGAACTGCGTCGCCAGCACACGGTCATAAGCGGAAGGCGAGCCGCCTCTCTGATAATGTCCCGGCACCACCACACGCGCTTCCATGCCGGTCGCCTTCTGAATCTGATCCGCTACGCGGTAACTGACCGAAGCGTAATTTTCCGCCGCCCGTTTTTCCATGCGCTTTTTCTTTTTCATCACGGATTCTTCCAGATCCATTGCGCCTTCCGCCACGCAGATAATGCTGAACTTGCGCTTTTTCATCGTGCGCTTTTCGACGGTTTCGATGACCTTGTTGATATCATAGGGAATTTCCGGGAGCAGAATCACGTCCGCTCCGCCGCCGATACCCGCGTAAAGCGTCAGCCAGCCCGCCTTGTTGCCCATGACTTCAATCACCATGACGCGCCCGTGACTGTTGGCGGTGGTATGAATCCGATCCACCACGTCAGTGGCAATATCCACCGCGCTGTGGAAGCCGAACGTCACATCGGTGCCGTAAATGTCGTTGTCAATCGTCTTGGGCAGACCGATGACATTCAGCCCTTCCTCACTGAGCAGATTAGCGGTCTTGTGGGTACCGTTGCCGCCAAGCGTAATCAGACAGTCGAGCTTCATTTCCTTGTAATGCTTTTTCATCGCCGCCACTTTATCCACGTTGTCCTGCTCGATCACGCGCATATTGCGATAGGGCTGACGGCTGGTGCCGAGAATCGTGCCGCCCAGCGTAAGCAGTCCTGAAAAATCGTCCGGCTTCATCACATGATAAGTGCCGTCAATCAGTCCTTTATAACCGTCGTTAATCCCGACAAATTCCACATCCATCAAATTGAAAGACGCGTATGCCACACCGCGGATCGCCGCGTTGAGTCCCGGGCAATCGCCGCCGCTGGTCAGGATTCCCACTCTGCGTTTTGCCATATTGTTTGCCTCCAAATCCATGTTAATTCATCATTCATTTTTCATCACAGAGAGTGTATGAAAAATCATTTTTTCCCCGGTCACAGCCTCATGGTGTATTCGTAGATATAACCCTGCGGCAGTTCAGGGGGATCCTCCTGCCGGACAAAGGTACACGCGCCGCCGCTTTGCACCAGCATATTCGCCATTGCCGCACCTACATCGATCTGCTGCCATTTGTCAAACGAACGACTGTGGAACGGCGAAGGTATCCGACAGATATACAGCACGTCACCGTCACTGTAATAGCGCACAGGCTGATAATTGACCGCCGACGGCGCCAGCCTTCCCGCGTCGATCAGCGGCAGGAATTCCGGACGGCTGATTTTATTGAGCAGCAGCTCATGGAGCTTTTTACGGGGCGCCTCTTCCGGCAGACGGCGGAAAGGCGCGTCATCGGAACGTCCGAACTGCACGGTAATGACGT
>CAMJHU010000281.1 GCA_946405565.1 uncultured Clostridia bacterium | reverse complement strand
CGCATCGGAGTTCAGAAAGAATCCGATGAGAATCTGGTCAAGAAACCCGTTCCCGACTTCGAGGGAATAGAGCAATATCTGTACTTTTCGGAGAACGGACCGACATCGCATGACATGTGGTCTGTAAAGCTCCGTCCTGAGCTGATGGAGAGCGCAGGCATCTCAGAAGAACTTGCTTGGGAACTCGCCGAAAAGCATACCTTTGCTGCTACGACTATCAGGTCTATGAGTGAAATCATCGCTGAAATGATGGGACTCGACAGCGATGACGTTTCCGACATGGCTCCGTGCGAGATGTATGTCATCTCAAATCACGAAAGATGCAAAGGAGCTTCCGCAATCCTGAACCGTGATTTATTAGAGCGTTTTGCAAAGCAACACAACTGTAAATCACTTTGTGTGCTCCCCAGCAGTATTCATGAAGCAATTCTGGTTCCCTTGCGCGATGAGAGCTATTCCATCGAGGAATTTGATGCTATGGTGAAAGAGGTGAATGAGACTCAGGTATCTCCCGAAGAACGTCTGGTCAATAGAGCTTACGTTTTGCACTTTTAATAGCAGGAGGCGATGTTCATGATGTCTTTTCGATTCGTGCCGAATGAAAAGGGCGAGATAACGCAAATCATACTCGACCCAGGCGAGCTCAGCGGAAATGAACTCTGTGGAAATCTTGCTTCAAGCGTCAAAGCCCTTCAGATTGAGAATCCAGCCAGATGCTTTGCAAGGTCTATGCACGCAAATGCCTTTGACTGCTTCAGCGAAAAGGAGTTAGAGGGTATAGCCATGATAACAAACGTACTTTCAGACGCTTGGGTCTATAATCCTGTGGTACAGAATTGTGATGGACGTGATATGAGACCGCACATGAACGGAATCATGCTTCTTCCTCGTATGAGCTGGATTATTTACAAGCAGATGCAAGTGCTCCGTGACAACGGTCTAATAGATTATATGTCGTAAAACAGCCAAAAAAAGCCTGTCGGGATACTCTCTCGGCAGGCTTTGTCTTATTCTACATTGTTTACTTTTGGATATCAATCTTATCGCTTGCAAAATCGAGCATCTCTTGGATAATCTGATTTCTGCTGAGATTTGATTCGCTTGCAATTTTATCAATCTTATCGACAGTTTCATTTTTGATTCGGATACTAAAGGTTTTATAACCGTCATCGCCCCGTTTTTTAATCACCAGTCTATCAGACACACAAATCACCTCACTTGCTTATGTTATCTGTATAACATAATTTTATAATTGACGTGCATATAAATATATGTTATTTTTATGTGATGAACATGTGATAATCATGTGATATATGAGGCAATTTAATTATCGTATAGCCTCATAAATAAATCAGAAAAAGAAAGAGGTTAAAAGATTATTATGAAGAAATTTGCAATTACACTCATGCTTGGAGCTTTGATGCTCTCAGCTCTTGCTGGCTGTGGCAAGAAAGAAGAAGTCGCTCCTAAGAACGACAATAACACAGTCGTTGAGTCAGAAAATAAGGTCGATGCTTCCGAGACTGTAGATTCAGTAAGTCCGACTGAATCTGACAAAGAATCTGATGAAACATCTACTGCAACTGAAACTGCCACTACCGTCGGTGCTGCTAATGGCGGCTGCGCTTCAGCTGAAGATTCCGCAAAACACTATGCATCTCAGATTTACAACACAGCTGACAAAACAACTATCAATCTTGAAGTTGATAGTGATGGCAACCTTACAAATTACAGTGAAATCGTAACACCATACAGAGCTAAAATAGCAGAAATGCTTAGTGCTGATTTAACTGTATATAAGGATGCAGTAAAAACTCAAAGCGGTTACGGTGACGAGAATATCATTGATATTAACGTTGATGAAGTTGCCGATGATGATATTTGGCTTTACGAAAATGCAGTTGCTGATTTCAGTGTGACTGATGATATTGACCCTTGTCCGTATCTCGCAGGCGGAATTTACGGTAAATGCTATCTTGCAGCAGTTTACGAAATTCTTGATGAACGTGGTATTTCAAGAGATGCTATCAAGTCATTTGAATGTGGTTTCGGTGGGTTCGCTTGCGAAATTGACGACCCTAAACTTGCTGGTATTTATGGCAACAGTAAATGGAACGTTGACTTAGAAAGTGAAGTCAATGGTGATTACTTCTACGTTGGTGTTGAAATCAGTTTAGTAGATGCTAACGTACAATCTTTAGGCTATTACGAAACTGTAGTACCTCACGTCTACGGTCAGTACTAATATCTGGCAACAAAATTAAAACCACCCTTGCTCTAATGAGCTTGGGTGGTTCTTTTTTTCATCAATAATATCTCAGATTCAAACGGATTGTCTTGAATGGATATTCTCTATCTGCATCAAATATTTTGATATTACCGCAATCCCTATCACTTGCTGGCACGAATGGTTCAACATCTCTTATCCAATCGGACATTGTTTTCGATATATCCATCAAAGCATCTATTATTTCATCGTCTTTTTCGTCTAAATAGACTTCAAATCCGATTATTGTTTGCTCCGCATCACCAAAATCTATCTTATAATTGACGCTTAAAGCATCAAACATCTCAGATATCTGCTCTTTCTTTGCGTATAAAGGTGAGCAACAAATAAAGACCTATCAGCAGAGAAATCTGTTCGGTAGGTCTTTTTATTTTACAGCATATTGAAATGCTTAAACGCATCCATTATTGCCTGCTCTTTTTCTGGCGTGCATATCGGAACCCTATGTCCCTCTTTTCCCTTATTGTAATTATCCCGCTTTTCAAAGCCACACTTATCTTTTATCTGTGCAATATCAAGACTCGATACATGAAGTCCATGCGTGTTCATGACATATTCCTTAATCTGCTGATATGTAGCTCTCCCACGCTTCTTCTGATGGTGGTCAGGCTCATAATCTATATAGATATACTCATCGACATCTTTCCAACCCAATAAGGCGACAGTCTCCACATGGAACGAATTCGGAAACATATCACATGCGCGGACGGTTTGCAGTTCGTAGCCCTGCTCGCGCAGATATTTTACATCCCGGGCGAGGGTCGCCGGATTGCAGCTCACATAGACGATGCGCTGCGGCTGCATCTGTACCATGGTTTCGAGGCAGGCGATATCACAGCCTTTGCGCGGCGGGTCCACAACGATCACATCCGGGCGGCGCATATCCGCAGCATCCGTTTCGGCGCCGTCTGCCACCTGCATCTCTCCCCGGTAATAGGCCGGTAATACTTCTTCGGCAGCTCCCACAAAAAACTGTGCATTCGTGATCCCGTTTTGCTTGGCATTTTCTTTGGCATCCGCGATGGCCTGCGGTACGATCTCCACACCGTAGACCTGCTTTGCCGCCTGTGCCAGAAACAGCGAGATGGTACCGATGCCGCAATACAGATCCCATACCGTTTCCTTGCCCGTCAAGCCTGCATATTGCAAAGCGGTGGAATACAGTTTTTCCGTCTGCACGGGATTGACCTGATAGAACGAAAGCGGCGATATCCCATAGCGGATACCGTTGATCGTATCGTGGATCCCGCTCTCTCCCCACAGGGTTTCATAGGAATCTCCCATGATCACATTGGTATTTTTTTCATTCACGCTGATGCTGATCGAGTGCATGCCCGCAATCGCTTCCAGGCGCTCGCACAGCAACTCTTTCTTCGGCAGTTTCTTTCCGTTGATCACCAGACATACCATGATCTCGCCGGTGTGAAATCCTTTGCGGATCAGCACATGACGGAGCAGCCCCCTGCCGCTTACTTCATCATACG
>CAMJHU010000280.1 GCA_946405565.1 uncultured Clostridia bacterium | reverse complement strand
TATACGGCTTACGCCGCCCGCGCACTTCACCCGATGGGTTCTGCCACGGTTGTCCCACTGCCTCTTGATTTGCGCGTGCTTCGCCGCGCGGACACAATTTTTTCGCCACAAAGATACAAAATCCCCCGCGGCTTGCAGGTTTTTTCATAAAACACCTGCGCACCGCGGGGGATTTTACTCAATCACGTATGCTGCCATTCCCTTGGGAACGGCTTATGGGTTACTGGGCTTACGATTTACTGCACCTTCATGGAAGCGGGGTCGGAATTGACCGACTGTCCGTTCTTGTCGGTGACAACGCAGCGGACATAGCGTCCGTTATTGGCGTCGCTCAGGGTGGTGGCGTACTCGGCGGTCTTATTGGAGCTGTTGCGCCAGTTCTTGCCCTGATCGTCCGAAAGCTGCCACTGATAGGTCACACCGTCGCCGGTCGCCGTGACATTGAACTTCACCAGTTCGCCGATTTCACCGGTCTGGTCGGTCGGCTGCTTGGTAATGACAGGCGACTGGGGCTGATTGGCTGTCACCTTCATGGAGGCGGCTGCGGAATTGACCGACTTGCCGTTCTTGTCGGTGACAACGCAGCGGACATATCTGCCGTTGTTGGCATTGCTCAGGGTGGTGGCATACTCGGCGGTCTTGTTGGAGCTGTTGCGCCATGTCACGCCTTCGTCGTCCGAAAGCTGCCACTGATAGGTCAGACCGTCGCCGGTCGCGGTGACATTGAATTTCACCAGCGCGCCGATGTCACCGGTCTGGTCGGTCGGCTGCTTGGTGATGGAGGGTCCTTCGTTGACCACAGGCGACTGTCCGTTCGCGAGCTTCATGCTGGCGGGCGATGTAATCTGGCTGACGCCGTCCTTATTGGTCACGATGCAGCGCACCCAGCGTCCGTCATTGGTCTCGGTCAGCAGCGCACGATAGAACATTTCCTTGGTCTTGCTGTTGCGCCAGTTCTGACCCTCATCGTCGGAGAGCTGCCACTGATACTTCAGACCCTCGCCTGCCGCTACAACCGTAAAGCTGGCAATCTTGCCCTTTTCGGCGGTGACATTGGCGGGATTCGCCAGAATCTTGAGCATTGAAAGGGTCATGGAGGCTTCGTCGGAAATATCCGTGTTGCCCTTGTTATCGGTCACGACGCAGCGGACATAGCGTCCGTTGTTGGCTTCGGTGACGGTGGCGGAGTAGGTCGCAGTTCTGGTGGAACTGTTGCGCCAGGTCTCGCCCATATCGTCGGAAAGCTGCCACTGATAGGTCAGTTCTTCGCCGCGGGCTTCAATGCTGAATTCCGCCTTTTCACCGCTGCCCACAATAACGCTCACGGGCTGCTTGGTGACACATGCCGCCAGTTCCGTCATGACGGCAGGTTCGGAAATGACTTCCTCGCCATAGCTGTCGGTCACAACGCAGCGCACCCAGCGTCCGTTGTTCTTCGCGGTGAGGGTGGTGGCGTAGGTCGCGCTCTTGCCGGAGCTGTCGCGCCATTCCTCGCCCTTGTCGTCGGAGAGCTGCCAGAGGTAGGTCAGACCCTTGCCTTCCGCTGTCACGGTAAAGGACACGGGCTGTCCGATCTTGACCGCGCAGTCCACGGGCTGCCCGGTGATGGCAACCACGGAGGCTGCCAGACGCATATAGGCGGGGTCAGTGATTTCCTTATGACCGTACTTGTCTACGACCACACAGCGGACATAACGTCCGTCGTTCTTTTCGCTGAGCGTCGTGGTATAGGTCGCGGCTCTGCCGGAGCTGTTGCGCCAGGTCATGCCGCCGTCGTCGGAAAGCTGCCAGCGGTAGCTGAGTTCCACGCCTTCCGCCGTGACGGTGAAGCGCACCTTATCGCCGTCCTCGCCCTTGGCGTTTTCCGGCTGTGCGGTAATCGCCATCGTGGGCATGGTCGCGTTGAAGTACAGGGTTACGTTGGTATTGAAGGGCGCCCGGTTCGCCGCGAAATTGTTCCATTCTTCCTCGGTGCCTTCAAAGAACACGTCGCAGGTATCGGCGCAGTAATAGAACATGCTCCAGCCGGTGGATGTGACGGTGTTGGGAATGACAATACCGGTCAGGCGCAGGCAATTGGAAAAGGCGCTGCTGCCGATGCTTTCCACGCCGTGCGGAATCAGCACGCCGGTCATCATGTCGCAGTACTGGAAGGCGCCGTCACGGATGCTCGTGACCGATGCCGGAATGGTCACGCCCGGCAGCGAACGGCATTCGTAGAACGCGCGGTCGCCGATATAGTCAGGCTCTTCGGGCAGCACCACGTCGGTCAGCGCCGCACAGCCGCGGAAGGTTTCATACGGCACGAAGAGGAGCTTCGCGGGCAGTTCGGCACTCTGGAGCGACACGCAGTCGCGGAAGGTGTTGTTGCCCAGTTCCACGACGGAGTCGGGAATCTCCTGTTCGAGCATCGCGCCGCAACCCCAGAACAGACCGCTGCCGATGCGTTTGACCGATTCGGGAATGTCGAGATGCACCAGCGCGGCGCAGCCCGCAAAGTCATAATCGCTGATGGCGGTCATGGTATCGGGCAGATTGACCGTCTTGAGGTGGGTGCAATCCTGGAACATTCTGTCATTCAGTCCCGTAATGGTGGCGGGAATGGTAATCGCTTTGAGCGAAGCGCAGCCGCGGAACGCACTGTAACCCAGCGTACCGAGTTTTTCGGGAAGGGTCACGTTGTCGAGCAGCGAGCAGTAGGCAAACGCCTCATTGTTGATGGCAATCAGCGAATCCGGCAGGGACACACTGGTGAGCTTGACGCATTCGCAGAACGCGCAACTGCCGATGCTCTCCACCGCGGCGGGAACCGTCACTTCGGTCATCGTCTTGCAGGCGCGGAAGGCATTGGTGCCGATGGTGACAACCGTTTCGGGGATCTGAATGCCGATAAGGGCTTCGTCATTCCAGAACATCTCGTTCGGGATACTCGTGAGCTGGGACGGCAGGGTGACTTCGCGCAGCGCGGTACAGTTGCGCAGCACGCCGTTGCCCAGTTCGGTGACGGTTTCGGGAATCGCCACGGCGGTCAGGCTTCCGCAGTAGTCAAACGCGTAGCCGCCGATGGAAGTCAGCGATTCCTGCGGGAAGGTGACGCTCGCGAGGACGTCGCAGGTGCTGAACGCGCCGTAGTCGATGTGGGTGACGCCTTCGGGAATCACGATGCTTTCCAGCGCGCGGCAGCCGTTAAAGGCGCTTTCGCCGATGCCGGTCAGTGTTGCGGGCAGCGTCACATGATTCAGCAGGGCGCAGCCGTGGAAGGCATAAGCGTCGATGGTCACAAGCGTGTCGGGGAATGTGACCGTGGTCAGATTGCCGCAGTACTCAAAGGTACCGGACTGAAGCACCTTCAGACGTGCCGGCAGTACGGCGGTCTCCAGCGCGGAGCAACTGTAAAACGCCTGCTTGCCCAGCGTCGTCACGGAAGCGGGAAGCTCGATGCTCTTGAGCTTGTAATTCTTATAGAAAGCATAGTCGCCGATGGATACCACGCTGTCGGGAATGGTGATGGCGGGCAGGTTCTCACAGCTTTCAAACGCGGACGGTCCGATGGTCACAAGCGTGTCGGACAGCGTCACACTGGTCAGACCCGAGCAGCCCGCAAACACGCCTTCACCCAGCGTCACGAGCGACGGAGAAAGCGTCAGCTTCTTGAGCGACTTCATATTCTGGAAGGCGCGGGCGCCGATGGTCTCCACCGACTGTCCGAAATTCAACCGCGACACATTGGTGCAGCCGTCAAAGGCACGTTCGCCGATGCTGATGACCGAATCCGGGAAAGTCAGGCTGGTGAGCAGCGAGC
>CAMJHU010000279.1 GCA_946405565.1 uncultured Clostridia bacterium | reverse complement strand
CCATTTCGAGCAGGTTGTTTTCCCGTTCAAGAATGGCAAGACTCTTCTTGTAGAAATGATCGACAGCGGGATAATAGCCGAAGCCGCTGAGGAAGACGACATTTTTCTTATAGGCACGGAGCTTGAGCGCGTCGTTACCCAGCATATCCGCGTAATACATACCCTTCTTGTAATGGTCATGCGATTCGCAGAATTCCGGGTCGGTGCTGAAGTATTCGCGGTTGTTGCCGAAGCAGAACAGATAGGTGTAGGCAAGATGGTTGTAATAATGATACTTTTCGGCGTCTTGCAGGAACTGTTCGCCCTGATCGTACTCGACATTCCAGAGATAGACGTTGGTCCAGCAGCGGAACATGATCATACAGCGCAGGAGCGCACTGCGAAAACGGAGAAAATCATCGTCGCTCCCGTCACTGATCTGCTCACATTCCTCCACATACTTCATCGCCAGCTTGTCCTGACCGGCATTGGAGTGGCACAGCGCGATGGCATAGGTATAATTGTAATAATGCAATCCCAGCCCTTCGCCCTCGCACAGCCGCTTGCCTTCATCACAGATGGTCAGCATACTGGGATAGTTGTTGTCATAGAAGTATGCCATGGAATACAGAATATAGAAGTCGTGGAGGAGCTTATCCTCCACCGCCAGATCACCGGTTGAGAGATGTTCGTAAATGATGTCACCGTAATAGATGGCCTGCTTGATGGCAACGGTCTGAATCATGTTGTTAAACAGAACCAGATAGCGTGAGAAGGATTCCGCCACCGGATGAAACACGTCACTTTCCTCAGAATCGGTTTCCATGCTGTCCTGCAGGCTCCATTCCTGCACATGGTTCTTGGATTCCAGCGCCAGCATCATATCATTGCGGATCTGCTTGTTATAGTCGGGGACATTGTACACTTCGTTAAAACTGCACAGCACCGCGATTTTGTTGTTGGCGTTCTCGCACATTAGCTTATAGAAAAACTCAAAGGAGGAAAGCGCCGCGAGGTGCAGCTTGTTGACCACAATGAGCAGCGGAATCTTTTCGGAAATATAGTTGAATATTTTAATAAGTCCCTTGATAAACGTTTCATGCTCATAATCCTTTTCAATGAGGATAAATTCCTCGGCACGCTTGCATTCCCCGTTTTCCCGGTAACTCATATACACCTGACGGTGCAGCGAATAAACGCCGGCGTCCTCCAGAAATTTTTCAAAAGGAACATCCAGCGCGTAATAGCGATTGTAGAGTGCGACCACCCAGTCCATCATAGGGGAATAGGCGCCCTTGAGGTTTCCCGACTGATACTCATGATAGAGAATCTGCGCGATACACCCTGAACGCTGCAACGCCTTATTGACAGAACTCAACGGAATGACAAACGTGTTGTAATGCTTGAAAAAGCTGACATTGTACTCGTCGTAGTAGAGCTTTTGAAGCACAGAATCTACCACGTTGCTCACATATGTATCCGAATAGGAATCCAAAATGATCACCCCTTGTCGTTTGTTACATTATAACAAATTCCCGGCAAAATAGCAATAGATTTTAAAAATAATTTCCGCCCTCCCATTTGTCTGCGGGGTGTAAGGTGTGAAGAGTGAAGAATTGCGTGAAAATAACGTAGTTCTTCACTCTTCATACAGATACAGCGTTCCGGCTACGACCGTTTGAGCTTGCCGAGGGCGCCCTTTTCCAGCCGCGACACCTGCGCCTGCGAAATGCCGATCTCACTCGCCACTTCCATCTGGGTCTTGCCCTGCATAAATCGAAGCGTGAGAATCCGTTTTTCCCGCGGCGAGAGCTTCTTGATTTCGTCGCGAAGGGTGATCTCTTCCAGCCAGCTGGTATCGTCCTCTGTGTCGCCGATCTGATCCATCACATATATCGTATCGCCCCCGTCCGAATATACCGATTCATAGAGCGACACCGGCTCCACAATGGCTTCCAGCGCCAGCACCACGTCTTCTTTACGCAGTTCGAGTTCGCGGGCAATTTCCTCCACCGAGGGTTCCCGCCCCTGCTCGCTCATGACGCGCTCTTTCACCTGCATGGCTTTGTACGCCGTGTCCCGCATGGAACGGCTCACACGCACGCTGTTGTTGTCCCGCAGGTAGCGGCGTATCTCACCGATCACCATCGGCACCGCGTAGGTAGAAAATTTGACATCCAGCGTGATGTCAAAATTGTCTATGGCCTTGATCAGACCGATACATCCCACCTGAAACAGATCATCGGGATTTTCGCCCCGGCTCATGAATCGCTGCACCACGCTCAGCACCAGCCGCAGATTTCCCTTGACCAGTTCTTCCCGCGCCGCCATATCCCCTTCCCTCGCCCGACGCAGCAGTGCCATCTTTTCGTCCTCGCTCAGCAATTTCAGATCCGCGGTGTTCACACCGCAGATTTCCACTTTGTTGTACTGCATCTTTTGCCCATACTTCCTTCCCGCTTCATTTTCCACAGAAAGTATGGGCAAAAAAACACGCATTAATCGGGCGGAATGCGGTTGGATAAAAATCCCTTATCCGTTCAGCAGATACACCGCGCCGTTGAGATAGGCGGCAAAGCACAGCCAAAGCACATAGGGAATTTGCAGCAGCGCGGCGGGTTTGCTCAGAAACCAGAAGGCAATCACCATCCGTATCACCGCTGCCAACAGTACCACCAGCCACAGGAACGCCGCCAGCCGCAGCGAAAAGAAAAAGAACAGAAACGGCCAGATCAGATTGATCACCAATTGAATGAAATACTGCCACAGTGCGTCTTCCTTTGCGCCCTTGGACGCGTCGGATGTCGCCACCAGATAGGCGGAAATGCCCATCAGTGTGTAGAGAACCGTCCACGCCACGGCAAACACCCAGTCCGGCGGCGCGAGCGGCGGCTTGAACAGCGTGTCATAGGCGGCATACTGCCCTGTCAGCAGCAAAAATACGCCCACCACGCTCCCCAATCCCAGCGGCAGCAGCAGGGATGCCAACAAGGGTCTGAGGCGAATGGTTTTTACAAAACGCATCATAAATATCACCCCGATCGGATTTTTACACCACTACTATATGCCGGTCGGGAAAATTTCATGACGTTTTTTCTATGGGGATTCGTACAGGCAAAAGCGGTAACGTCATCAGTCGTTTTCGACTTGGGCAATCATCTCGCGAAGGCGTTCGAGTGAAATGACCGACACACCCAGTTCCTGTGCCTTGGTGAGCTTGCTGCCGCCGTTTTCTCCCGCCAGCAGATAGGCGGTCTTCTTGCTCACCGAGCCGGAAACCTTGCCGCCCTGTGCCACGATCAGCGCCTTGGCTTCGTCGCGAGTCATGCCTTCCAGCGTTCCGGTAATAACAAAGGTCAGTCCCGCCAATGCCTGCGATGCCGGAGCGGAGCCCTCGTCTTCCTTTCTTTCCATATTCACGCCCAGTTCTTTCAGCCGTTCCACCAGTTCACGGGCATGGGACGTGGAAAAATAGTCACACACCGATTCCGCCATGATCTCGCCGAATCCCTCCATCGCGGCAAAATCCGCGGGCACGGCTTGCATGAGCGCCTTCATACTGCCGAACTGCACCGCAAGCTGACGCGACGCGGTTTCGCCGATATGCCGGATACCCAGCGCGAAAATCAGCCGCCAGAGAGGATTGGATTTAGACGCTTCCGTGGCGTTCACCAGATTCCGCGCGGACTTCTGTCCCATGCGATCCAGCGACGCGATCTGTTCCTCAGTCAGCGTGTACAGATCCGCCGGGGAATGCACCCAGCCTTTGGCGATAAGCTGTTCGATGACAGCGGGACCCATTCCCTCGATGTCCATCGCGTCACGCGAGGCAAAATGAATCATATTGCGCAAAAGC
>CAMJHU010000278.1 GCA_946405565.1 uncultured Clostridia bacterium | reverse complement strand
TCCACCAGTACGATGATCGCGTCCATTCTGGCTTGCGAGGGCTATCGCACGGGACTTTTCACCTCCCCCTATGTGATTGATTTCCGGGAGCGGTTCATGATCAACGGCGAAATGATTTCCGAGGACGAATTCGCCGCCATCATGACCCGTATCAGCACGGTCAACGACATTCTCGAAAAATCCGGCTGTCTGCTCACGCAGTTTGAACTCATCACGGCGGTGGCGCTGCTGTGGTTTGCGCAGCGGGAATGCAGCGTGGTGGTGCTGGAATGCGGACTGGGCGGACGGCTGGATTCCACCAATATCATAAAAGACCCGCTCTGCTCGGTCATCACCAAGATTTCGCTCGACCATACCGACATTCTGGGCGATACGATTGAAGCCATCGCGAGGGAGAAGGCGGGCATCATCAAGCCGGGCTGTCCGACGGTGCTGGCGCCGCATCAGACCGAGGAAGCGCTGGGCGTGATGGCGTCGGTCTGTGCGGAGCGGAACAGTCCGCTCACCCTCTGCACCACCGACGCGGTGGAGGTCAATTCCATGTCCCCCACGGTCAGCCATATCCATTACGGCGGTCTGCGGCTGATGTTCAAGCTCGCGGGACCCCACCAGATTGAAAACGCGGTGACAGCCGTCAACGCCGCGCGGGTCATCAACGGGCGCGGACTGCCCATCCGGGAGGAGAGCATTGCCAACGGCATTGCCGTGGCGAAAATTCCCGCCCGGTTCGAGGTACTTTCGCCCGACCCCATCGTGATTGTGGACGGCGCGCACAATCCCGACGGCATCGACGCGCTCTGCCGCTCCATCGACAGTCTGCTGGGCGGACGCAGTATCGTAGGCATTATCGGTATGCTGGCAGACAAGGATTATGAAAACGCACTCCGTCAGATTGTGCCGCGTTTTGACACCATATTCACCGTCATGCCGGACAATCCCCGCGCCCTCAATGCCAGAGAGCTGGCTGCCTGCGCCGTGAAATACGCGGGCGAGGGCGTGACGGTCAAGCCGGTGGAGAATCTGAAAAAAGCGGCGGAACGGGGGCTGGAGATGATTGACGAAGCCTCGGCACTGGTGGTTTGCGGTTCGCTCTATCTCGCCTCCGAAATGCGCCCGATTCTGACCGACCTGCTGGCATCGGAAGAATGATTTTTTCATATTTTTCAAAAGTCCGACGGAATTGACAGGGAGGATTCATTGTTTATGAAAAACACGGAACACAAGCAAGCGACACAGAGAGCCAGTTTTTCGGGCAATCTGGGCTATATTCTGGCGGTCGCGGGTTCGGCGGTGGGACTGGGCAACATCTGGCGCTTTCCCTATCTCGCCGCGAAATACGGCGGCGGTATGTTCCTGCTGGTATACCTGATTCTGCTGGTGACGTTCGGTTACGCGCTGATGATTTCGGAGACCGCGCTGGGGCGTATGACGGGCAAAAGTCCGGTGGGCGCCTTTCAGTCCTTCGGGCGTCAGAAATGGCTGACCTTCGGCGGATGGATTAACGCGGTCATACCCATCTTAATCCTGCCGTATTACAGTGTCATCGGCGGCTGGGTGGTGAAATACGCCTTTGAATACCTGCGCGGAAACGCGGCATTGCTGGCAACCGACGGCTATTTCGGGGGATTCATCGCGGATTCGCTGACGGTGGAGATTTGCTTTGCGGTGTTTGTGGTGGGCGCGTTCGCGGTCATCGCGGCGGGCGTGAAAAACGGCATTGAAACCGTCTCCAAGATCATCATGCCGCTGCTGGTGATTCTGGCGGTCATCACGGCGGTCTACTCCGTGACCCGTCCGGGGGCGCTGGCAGGCGTGCGCTATTTGCTGGTGCCGCATTGGAGCCAGTTTTCGCTGATGACGGTCGTGGCAGCCGTGGGACAGCTCTTTTATTCGCTGTCGCTGGCAATGGGCATTCTGTACACCTACGGCTCCTATCTGCCCAAGGAATCGGACATCGAAAAAAACACCACGCGGGTGGAGCTCTTTGACACGGGCATCGCGATTCTGGCGGGGCTGATGATTATCCCGGCGGTCTTTGCCTTTTCGGGCGGCGACATGGCAACCCTCAAGGCGGGACCTTCGCTGATGTTCATCACGCTCCCCAAGGTCTTCGACAGCATGGGCTTTTCCAATGTCATCGGCAGCGTGTTCTTTATCATGGTGCTGTTTGCGGCGCTGACCAGCGCGATTTCGCTGTTTGAGACCAGCGTCTCCACCATCACCGACGAGACGGGCATGAAGCGTCTGCCCGCCGGTCTGTTGACGCTGGGCATTTCGCTCCTGCTGGGAACCGCCAGCGTACTGGGATACGGCGCGTGGGATTTCGTGCATATCTTCGGGATGCAGATACTGGATTTCTTCGATTTCCTGACCAACTCGCTGATGATGCCGGTTTCGGCGCTGTTCACCTGTCTGCTGGTGCTGGCTGTGACGGGCAAACAGCGCATCGCGGAGGAAGTCCGGCTTTCCTCGCGTTTCAGACGGGAAGCGCTCTACAACTTTGTGATGCAATATCTCGCGCCGATCTTTCTGATTGTGATCCTGCTGAGCTCCATCGCGAGTGTGCTGGGCTGGATTCAGATTTAAGGATGTGAGCATATGAAAATCAAACACCGCGCTTTATCCTATGACAAAGTGCTGGCGCTGCCGCCGGAGCCGCATGAAAAGCCGCTCCGCCCGTCGCGCGTTGTGCGGACGCTGCTCAGAACGCTCAGCGTCGGCGAGCTCCGGGACGTGGGCTTCACCTTTGACGCCGAGGGCATGGAACGTCTGGGCAAGGATCAACCCGCGCTCTTCCTTATGAACCATTCCAGCTTTATTGATCTGAAAATCGCGTCGGTGATGCTCTATCCGCGCCCCTTCAACATCATCTGCACCTCGGACGGATTCGTGGGCAAAAAGCAGTTGATGCGGCATCTGGGCTGCATTCCCACCCGCAAATTCATCCCCGACGTCACACTGGTGAAGGACATGGTATACGCGGTGAAGGAGCTGGGCAATTCCCTTCTGATGTACTGGTACGAGCTGGGCGATATGATCTGTATCGGCAATTCCAAGGCGCTGTATTACTGTTTCCCGAAGGAAGGCGGCGACGTGGTTGCCAAGACCCGTCTGGCGGCGGAAGAATACTACCGTTTGCGGTTTCCCGCCAAACACGAAAAAGACAGTTGACATTTTGCGGGGACTATGGTAGAATTTGAATAGCAAATTCGATAAAAACATTCCACCGGAAAGGAGGCAATCTGATGGATAAATATGTTTGCGGCGTGTGCGGCTATATTTATGACCCCGAAATGGGCGCTCCCGAAACCGATATCGCACCCGGCACGGCATTTGAAGCGCTGCCCGACGATTGGTGCTGCCCGCTCTGCGGCGTCGGCAAGGACAGTTTCGAGAAGGTTGAGTAATGGTTCCGATTCCATTGTATCACGCGCATCAAAAAGGCTTCGGTTTCCCCCAAAGGAAATCGAAGCCTTTTTTGCGTCCGCGCAGGGGAATGAAACAATCATGAAACCGTCAGGGGTTGACAAAGCGCTGGACGGCGTTGGCTAAGGCACGGGCAATCGCGTCGAAGTTGTTGAGAATCCATGCCGCGTCCTCGGGGTTGTCGTGATAGGCGACTTCCACCAGCACCGAGGGATAATTCGGGCGCAGCACCTCGCCGAGATAGTCGGTGGGGCGCACATCCACGAGCTGGGGCTGGGGATAAATGCGCCGGAATTCCGAAGCGATGAGGTCGGCGGCGCGGCGGCTTTCGGGGTCGGCGGGATTGTAATAGATGTCGGGACCCTGCAGCATACCGGCGAACTGTTCGGGCGAGGCGTTGGAATGCAGCGCGAGATAC
>CAMJHU010000277.1 GCA_946405565.1 uncultured Clostridia bacterium | reverse complement strand
CCTGCCAGGGCTTCATCGCCCACGTCAACGTCCTGCTCAGCGATGCCAAGAAGCGCCTCGATCAGCGCCTCAGCAATGGGGACGACGGCGAGGGCGCCGGCACGGATGTGAACGAGGGCGGTTCCAACGGCGGCGATAGTGGAGCCAATAACGGCTCCACCGGAGACAACGGAGGAAACGGCGGCGGCACGAGCGGGGACGGCGGTGGCTCCAACAGCGGAACGAGCACGGGCAACGGCGGTTCAAACAGCGGCTCAACCCCCTCAAACCCTTCAAACCCCTCAAACCCCTCCTCCGATGGCTCTGACCCGAACAAGCCGAACGGACAGGGCACCGTCAGCGACGGCGAGATCACGTTCTAAGCGTTCTCTTTCTTGCGCTACAGATTGAGCAGATTAAACAGATTTTAGCTTGACCGGTCAAAAAATCCGTAAAATCTGTTCAATCTGTAGAGAGAAAAATCAATTCGAGCAAAATGAAGCCGAAAGTGACCAGCGTGGAGACGCTGTACGATAGCCGGGAGGCGACGGGCGATACGCTCCTCGATGAGGTCGTGACGTGCCTGCGCCAGACGCGGATCATCGCGGCGGCTGACCTCGCCATCCTACTGGACGTGAAGAAGTCGTACCTCTATGGAGCCATGCAACTCCTCACGGGGATGGCACTGGGCGAATTCATCTGCCGCTGGCGGCTCCTTCAGGCACGCGAGCTGCTGCGACTGGGGGCGGAGGGGGAAGCCAATCTTGGCTTCGAACAAAACACGAAAGAACACGGCCGCTTCGGTCAAACCGCAACAAAAGCTGACCGCGTGAAGTTGCTTGACAAGGCTGCCCGTTGTTGTGGCTGGCGCTCCTACCGCGTGCTGCTCCGAGTAGCCAGGCGCTATGGCTTCGAACTTGAGTCATGAAAGACTAAGGTGCATGAGCCATAAGGCATGACTTAGAAGCCTAAGACGCTATTATCCTATTTCAATCGCTGCATATCCCAAAGTATAACAAGGAGGGATATGCGGCGATATTTTTTGTTATGAATTATCGGAAAACCGAGCTTATTTCGCACTTGCGCGCTAACATTATTAAAAAAGCGGCCATTTTTTGGTCAATAATTTGGAAAAATCAGATATTTTCATCATATTTGCGCCTAAATTAGGCTTTATCAATATGACCAACAACATTTATCTTGAATCAAAACCACGTTATGAAATTCTGGACGGCTTGCGCGGAGTAGCGGCCGTACTGGTGGTGTGCTTTCATTTCTTCGAGACCTACTTCTCAATGGCTCCCAACCAACCCATCAACCACGGCTATCTGGCGGTCGATTTCTTCTTCGCGCTTTCGGGCTTCGTCATCGGCTATGCCTACGACGACCGTTGGGACAAGATGAGTACCTGGGGCTTCTTCAAGCGCCGTCTGATTCGCCTGCATCCGATGGTGATTTTTGGCACGTTCTTCGGAGCCGTGATGTTCTATTTCGGCAGTTGCTCGACGTTCACGCTCATCGACAAGACGCCGTGGTACGTGGTGCTTGGAGTGATGTTGTGGTGCTTCACGCTCATTCCTTTGCCCAATTCGATGGATATTCGCGGATGGGGCGAAACCAATCCTCTCAATGGCCCGGCATGGACGCTCCAATGGGAGTATATCGCCAACATCCTCTATGCGCTGGTGATTCGCCGATTCTCGAAACTGGTTCTGGGTATTTGTGTGGCGCTTTTCGCCATGCTGACCTTGATACTTTGTCTCAACATCGACATCTTTGGTGTTCTGGCGGCACGCAGCTGGGCATCCTATACCGTCGTAGGCGGATGGAGCACCACGCCCGACCAGCTTCAAGTGGGTGCCACCCGGTTGCTCTATCCGTTTTTCAGCGGACTGTTCCTTTCGCGCATGAACTGGGTGATCAAGGTTCGTGGAGGTTTCTGGTGGTGTTCGCTGCTCATCGTCATCCTGCTTTGCATGCCTTGGATGGGCATAGGCACCGAGGGCGACAGCCGCTGGACGAATGGACTCTACGAGGCGTTCTGCATCCTCGTCTGTTTCCCGCTCATCGTCTCGATAGGCGCAGGCAGCAGCGTGAAGGGCGGCAAGAGCCAAGCTATCAACAAGTTCCTCGGCGACATCAGCTTCCCGCTTTATATCACCCATTATCCGCTCATCTATATGCAGATGTCGTGGGTGGACAAGCACCGCGATGCGCCGCTCAGCCAGCATATCTTTGTGGCAGCATGTATCCTGATCCTGGCAATAGGTTTGGCTTACGCAGCGTTTAGGCTCTACGATATGCCGGTTCGCGAATGGCTGAAGGGCAAGTTGTTTGATGTTCGTAAAAAACGATAATACTATGGCATGCAATCCTGATTTTGTGCAATACATCGCTGACCAGTGCGCTGGCGCCGGGACGATAACCGTCAAGAAGATGTTCGGTGATTACGGCATCTATTGCAACGGAAAGATTTTCGGGCTGATCTGCGACAACCGCTTCTATGTGAAGCCCACCGAGGCTGGACGCGCCTTGCTCGGCACGGTTGTGCTTCGTCCTCCCTACGATGGCGCGAAAGACTATTTCTGGATCGAGGATGTCGATGACCACCAGCTCATCTCCAATTTGGTCAAAGCGACTTGCAAGGAGTTGAAATGATAAAGATTCTAAGGGATATTAAGGATTCTAAGGGATATTAAGGGACGTATGTCCCGTGGGTCCCGTTCTCGAAAGGCGAATGCATTGTCCCCAAATATCCCTTAATTTCCCCAAAAATCCCCTAATATCCCTAAAAATATGACCGCAAAAGAGGTTATCCAATACATGGAGTCGCTACGCAACGAGAAGCAGCGTCTTGGCTTGATGCGATTCTTCAAGACGGGCAAGGGCGAATATGGCGAGGGCGACGAGTTCCTGGGATTGAAAGTGCCCGAGACGCGCGAGGTCGTGAAATACGCCAAGGACGTGCCTTTCGAGGAAATTCCCGAGCTGCTGACCAATTGCTATCACGAGATTCGTCTTTGTGGCTTCCTCCTGCTCGTCAAGCGTTTCGAGGAACTGGCAACGAAAAAGAAAACGAATGACGAAGCAGCCATCGAAGGAAGAGATGCCATTGTGAAGATGTATCTCGAATATGCCGACTATGCCAACAATTGGGACCTGGTCGATCTATCTGCTCCGAAGATTATCGGACATTGGCTGATGCTGCCTTCGCACCTTGGCGACAAGCTTGCCACAATGGATGGGCTTGCTACGAGCGACAGCCTCTGGCGAAAGCGCATCAGTATGGTTAGCTCGTGGATGACCTCGCGACTGGATGACCCGTCATGGTGCCTGCGTTATGCCGAGATTCACCTCCATCATCCGCACGACCTTATGCACAAGGCGGTGGGGTGGATGTTGCGCGAAATGGGCAAGCAGGTCAATATGGATCTGCTCCGCGACTTCCTCGAACGTCACGCTCACGAAATGCCGAGGACGATGCTAAGATATGCTATCGAGAAAATGGGCGAAGATGAGAGGCAGTACTGGATGAGTTATAAGGGTTCATGATTCTTTTATCACGAATTATCGAATTATAGAATTAAGATTTCGTTATGGCGATATTACGGTATCACGATATCACGATATTCCTGTATTTCGGTATTCCGGTATTTCGGTATTTCGGTATTACGGTATTCCGGTATTCCGAAATTTTAGACCCCCCCAAAAATACTCCCAATAATTCTTAAATTCGCAAATTCGTGATAAAAACAAAAATTCATGAACATTCACGATAATTCGTGTTAAAAGAAATATGGAAACAAGAAAGCATATAGCAGCAGAGAAGAAGCGCTGCAACAGTCATAACTGCGCACAGGCCGTGGTACAGACCTATG
>CAMJHU010000276.1 GCA_946405565.1 uncultured Clostridia bacterium | reverse complement strand
GGATACCTCTACGCCGTCAAAGGAGATGATCATGTCGCCTGCTTCCAAGCCCGCTTTGGCAGCGGAAGAACCGCTTTCCACCTTGGTGATGTAAAGACCGGGTTCGCTCACGCCGTACATCCACGCGGCGGTGCGGCTGGTGACGGACATCACCGAAACGCCGAGACTGACGCGTCCCTTGACATAGCCGTACTGCATCATATCAGAGAAGACCGAGCGGACCTTGTTGACCGGAATGGCAAAACCCAGACCTTCGATGTCGGAACCGGAGGATTTGGCGTTGACAATGCCGATGAGGTTGCCGCTGTCATTGAAGAGACCGCCGCCCGAATTGCCGGGATTGATAGCCGCGCTGGTCTGGAGCAGCGTCATGACTTCGCCGTCAATTTCAATCTGACGGTCAAGGGCGCTCACAATACCGCTGGTGACGGTGCCGCCGAGCTGTCCGAGAGGATTGCCGATGGCGATAGCGGTTTCGCCCACGCGGAGGTTATAATTTTCCGGCGCCAGCACAGCGGGGGTCAGACCGCTCGCGTCGATTTTGAGCAGCGCGAGGTCGTCCTGCGAATCGTCGCCCACCAGCGTAGCGGAATAGGACTGCCCGTTGCGAAGCGTGACGGTGATGGACTGTGCGCCGTCAATGACGTGGTGATTAGTCATGATATAGCCATCCACGGTAAAGATGACGCCGCTGCCCGCGCCCTGAGAGATGTACTGCCCCATGAAGCCGTTGGTGGAGACCACTTCGGTGGTAATTTCAACCACGGAATCCGCGACTGCCGCCGCGACGTCCGCCACGGAATAGGCGCTCTGGCTGCTCTGGGTGGAGGTGCGGTCTATTGCCTGGAAGACCACGCTGGTGCCGTCATCGGCTTTGAGTACCGTCTGATTGCCGCCGCCCAGCCGGGAACCGAGATAGCCGCCCGACAGACCGACCACCGCTGCCGCCAGAATGGAAATCAGCACGGTGCCGACATTGATGCCGCTCTTTTTGGCAGGCTGTGCCGCGTTGTACGCCGGGACGGTGTACTGTGTCTGCTGATACTGCGGCACCTGATTCTGCTGCTGCTGCGGATAATTGTATCCATAGCTGCCGTTGTTATTATTATTGTTCATGATACAAGACTCCTTTGTGTGAAGATCAAAGAAGCAGCGGAACGGATGTCTGTGCTTCATTGATTCCAGTATATTCCGGAATAGTGATAGCCGCATGATTGAAATAAAAACAAATTTTGTGAGTTGCGTTATGTTTTTATGAAAAATCTGACGGAAAAAATTCCTTGGCAGTTCACACACCGTCTGGGATTGTGTGATAAGATATCCATAACAACGTGTGCGGCTCTGTATGAACGGAGCACCGCCGACAGAGAGGAACGGGATTGACTATGGGAGCAAAGGCATCCAATGACAAAAAGCGCCGCACGGTGATCAGCTATGCGGGCG
This sequence comes from uncultured Clostridia bacterium, assembly GCA_946405565.1. Classification (GTDB taxonomy): domain Bacteria; phylum Bacillota; class Clostridia; order Oscillospirales; family Acutalibacteraceae; genus RUG762. The sequence goes on along the minus strand of CAMJHU010000276.1, from coordinate 2,437 downwards.
TAGCGGTGATATTGCTGGCGGTGGCGCTGCTGTACGGACTGTGGGACAAGAGCGGAGGAAAGACCGCTTCGGAAACCGATCAGGCAGCAGTGTCCGAGAGCGATTATTATGTCCAGACCGTCTCGGATACCGATGTCAATATGGATGATGTGGACATCGAGCGCGTGAGAGTGACGGAACTGCTGCAAATCGTGGAAAGCGACGGCGACTGGGGCGGCGAATCCATGGTGCAGCGCACGCAGCTTTTCACGGTGGATATCCTGACCGGTCCCTACAAGGGAGAGAGCGCTGTGATGACGCTCGATCTGACGGATATCACCGGTACGGGTAAGGGCGTGATTGAAGCCAAGGTGGGCGACCGTCTGCTGGGCTACTTCGTTACCGATGAAAGCACCGGCGCGCTGGTGGGAACCTGTACCGGCTTTCAGCGGGACGTGCCGCTGCTCCGGCTGGGCATAGGTTTTATCCTGTTGATGCTGCTCTTTTTCGGACGGGAGGGGTTCAAATCCTTCGCGGCGCTGGCGGTCACCTGCGTGATGCTGATTTTTGTGATGATTCCGCTGGTGTATCACGGTATGGATCCGATTCTGGCAGTGGCGATTTTCGGCTTTGCCACGATTGTGGTGACGCTGCTGATGGTATACGGACCGTCGATTTCTTCCTTATCGGCGGGCTGCGGTGCCATAGGGGGGGTGCTGACGGCGGCACTGATTGCCTATGGCATGAAGAATGTCATCTGGATCACCGGCACGGTGGAAGAAGATTCCATCAGCCTGCTCTACACCGACAACGGCAGTAAGCTCGACGTTTCCGCCATCATGTTTGCGGCTATCGTTATCGGCAGTCTGGGCGGCACGATTGACGTCAGCGTGTCGATTGCTTCCTCACTCGAGGAACTGAAGGACAAGATGGGTGAATCCATCACGGGCTGGGAACTGGCGCGTTCGGGCATGACGGTGGGACGCAGCATTATGGGCGCGTCGCTCAACACGATGATTCTTGCCTATGTAGGCAGCTCCTTCCAGCTGCTCATGTTGTTCAGCGCGTATCATATGAATATGATCGACATCATCAATCACGAGATGATCGCGGTGGAACTGCTGCGTTCCCTCGCGGGCTGCTTCGGACTGCTGATGACCGTACCCATCACGTCGGTGGTGGCAGCGGTTGTGAGCAGCGGCGGCAGTATGGGAACGTTCCATTCGGCTGCCGCGGAAACATTCCTGGGATGGAAAGAGCGGATGGGACATTTCTGGCGTCGTTCGGTCGAGGAGGCCGGGCAGCAGCGCGGCGAAGAAAAAGAAGAAGCCGCGCCGGTCAATCTATTTGAACGGGCAAAGGAACATTACCGTGACACCGGGCTGGACAGCAGCGGCGTGGACGAATATGAGGGCTTGGCGCAGGCACATCCGATGCGTTCCGCGGAAGACATGTCGGATGACGGCAGTGCGGAACGCCCGCGCAAACATTCCCGCCGTTCTGCTTTTGACGACGGCTTTACCGATGATTTTGACGATTAAAAGGAGCTATGGGGGTATCTATGACAGACCGTTCGGAACAGAATTCCTTTTTCGCGATTGTTGCGCGCATGAAATACATCGACCGCTGGGCGCTCATGCGCAATACGCACAGTGAAAATCTGAGTGAACACTCGCTGGATACGGCGATCATTGCCCATGCGCTGGCGGTGATGCGCAACAAACGGTTCGGCGGGCAGGTCAATCCCGAACGCGCGGCACTGCTGGCAGTATTCCACGATGTGCCGGAGGTCATGACGGGAGATATGCCTACGCCTGTGAAATATTTCAGCCCTGCCATTCGCTCGGCTTACGCGGAAGTGGAAACGGCAGCGGAGCAGGAATTGCTGTCGCTGCTGCCGGAGGATTTGCGGGAAGAGTACCGTCCGCTGATCACCCATGAAGGGGAGGACGCGGAGTTGCTGCGCATTGTGAAATGCGCCGATAAACTCAGCGCTCTCATCAAGTGCATGGAGGAAGAAAAGGCGTGCAACCGGGAATTCAGCGCGGCGCGTACTGCCACCGAACAGGCGATCCGGGAGATGGGACTGCCCGAAGGCATTGCCTTTCTGGAGAGCTTTATCCCTCCCTTCGCGCTGACGCTGGATGAGCAAAAGCGGTTTGTCCCTACCGACAATGGGTAAGAGAAAGTGGCTACCTAAAATAAAAACCGCGTAAAACGTGGAAAAAATATTGACATTTTATGAATTGTACGTTAATATAATAAGTGGTATTTTGTGACAAAAATCGGGTGACGATAGCATACACTTTTTTTGTCCGGTCAAGAAAGGAAGATTGATCCATGGAGAATAAAAACAACCAGTCAATGCCCACCGTGGCGGAGATTATGAAGGAAGTCACACAGATTTCAAGCGCGGCTGCTTCGGAAGTCCCGTCGGTGGACAGCATTCAGACGCCGA